>JACROP010000094.1 GCA_016214385.1 Nitrospirota bacterium | reverse complement strand
TTAAACATTTCTACACTGCGGGTTCAAGTTTGTAACTCAGTTACGAGTCGCAACGACTTGAACCCGAATGTTTTATATTTCATAAAAGTACTGGCTCAACAACAATTTCATTGTAAGGATTTGCATGAATGTAATTTTCAAACTTAAGGGTTCAATTTGCAAAATTGAACCCGCAGGTGTAAGTATCCTCAGGCAGGTCGGAGACTCGACTATACGAGAATGATTAAAACCTAAGTTGAGCGATTTTTGTTTGGATATATTCTCTATTGACAGGCGAGACGCCTGTCCTACTGGTAACAATGGCATCACTCATCAACATCTCTTCCAGGAAAGTCAGGCATTAGCACTTACCTTATTCTGCCTTTGATGTTAGAAATCTTTTAAAGATATTTATATCTTCTTCAAAGTGCTGAAATGAATCCAATCCTGTGGATGCAAGCTCTATAATCCTTTTAGATGACAACAGGTAAAGATAAATGTTTCTGAATTTATGCCTGTATGTTCTCATCTCATCGAGAAGCCTGAATGTATCAATGGATATTATAGGGGGTCTTATACCTTCAATCGTGTTTAATGCCCTTTTTAAAAGCATGAGATGATAGTCTTTCCCCAGAGGGATATCTCCATCTATCGCCCTTACTATCCTTTCAATAATGTTTTCATACCCTGAGTAAAGGGAATGCAAAGAGCCTGCAATAGCCTTTGTATGTGAGTCTATATTTTCCGGATCCTTTTCATTTTTAAGCCTTGAGAGTTTCCTCGTAATACTTTCAACCTCTTTTTTAAGAAGTTTCATATCGGCATCTATATCAGCAATTAACGACTCCATAATATTCCTTCCTTTTTAATCTTTTCCCTGATTTCGGGTCTCAAATCATCCTCAAGAAATACAACATCAAAAGGCATCCCCTTGAATATTTCTTCAAGTCTTACGGTAACAGAACTCCGTTTATCTTCAGAAATTCCCTTTATTGCAATGTCAACATCAGAATGCTCATTAAACTCTAATGGCCTCAATACAGAGCCAAAGACATAAACACCCTCTGCCCCTTCGCCATAAAGCATTCTTCCTGCCTCTTTAAGCCTCTTTAATGCATTCTGCCTGAGGCTTTCTTTTAGCTCTTTCCTTCTTTTTGAAAGTATGGTTTCTGCCATTTAATCCCCTCTTTAATTATCCCATCCCTTAATCTATGCCCTTCAAGCTGAATTACATCAACATCTCTTCCAAGAAAGTCGGACAAAAATGACATTGTCTTAAAAAAATACTCATCCTTAAGCCCATCAAAGGCTATATCTATGTCTGATTCCTCTGAAAATGATGGCCTCAGAATTGAGCCAAAGACATAGGCATCTTTAAAATAAATTATTTTTGAAAGCTCTGACAGGGCAGCCTTGATCTTTTTGAGCATCTCGATTCTGAGGTTCTCTGTTTGCTCTTTTTTTCTCTTTCTGTATTCATCAAGCAGTGCTGTCTTCTGCATTTAAACCACCTTCTACTTCACTTAAAAATCTCATTGTCTCACTGTTATACAATGCCCTCTTTAGTTTCTCATACCTCAATTCATGGGCATAGGCATGTCTGCCTTCTAATTTTCAGCCTGATATAATAAAAATTATGGCAAATAGACTCTATGAAGTCAAACAATTTTATTTTATATGTTACGGAAATATCATTTGTGCACTATTTGTAAAAATCATAATTGCACATGTTAAGTGGTAGCGTAAAATCTTCTGTGTAAATTTGAATCTAAAAAAGGAAGGGTGTATTCTCCATAAGTTTCGGCAAAAACTTTTAAAGGAGGAATACACCCATGTCAGTAAAAGAAATAACGAATTTAACGGTAACAGATTTATTCAGAGAATACAAGAGGAGTTTCAAAGAATATTGGCAAGATCACGATGAAACGGTGAAAGCATTCAGGAAGAAGCTTATAGAGGGATCATTGGAAGCGGAGAGAGAGATGTTGATAAGTTGCAAGCCGTATGAGCGGCGCACTGGCCGCAAGGACTACCGAAACGGTTATTGGGACAGATGGATAATCTTAAAAGATGGGCGGCTTCAGATAAAGATGCCGAGGATACGTGGCGGAGGTTATGACAGCAATATAATACCTCGTTACCGGCAAAGGATAGATGAAGTGGATGCTGCATTGATGAAGATATTTTTATATGGAGCATCAACTCGACTTGCGGGAGAAGCATTAAAACCGCTTCTTGGAGAAGGGGTGAGTGCACAGACCATATCTAATATAGCCAGGAGTCTTGATGAAGGAGTAGAGAAATACCATAAACGTAAGATAGAAGATCGGTATCTTTATCTGTTCTTGGATGGGATCGTATTAAAGACAAAGACAGGATTTGGCTCAAAGAAAAAAACAGTGCTTGTGGCATACGGCATAACGGTACAAGGCAAAAGGGAATTGATAGACTTTATGGTAACAAGCCATGAGAGCGCAAGGAGGTGGGAGGGCTTTCTGAACAATCTCTATAATCGTGGGCTTACAGGTGAGATGCTGGGGTTAATCATCACTGATGGCAATGCAGGGCTTGAAAATGCTGTTGACTATGTTTATCCGAAAGTGAAAAGGCAGAGGTGCTGGGCGCACAAACTAAGGAACGTATCTAATTACCTGAGAAAAAAGGATCAGGACAAATGCATAAAGGAAGCCCGAGCCATCTACAATGCCAAAAACAGGCAAGAGGCTGTAGAGGCATACAATAAATGGACAAAGAAGTGGAGATCTGTCTGCCCCAAGGCAGTAAAATGTATTGAGAAGGATATGGAAGAACTGCTGAACTTCTACTCATGCCCCAAGGAAATACGGATTAAAGTAAGAACTACAAACGTAATAGAAAGGGCATTCAGAGAGGTCAGAAGAAGAACGCGACCTATGAGCTGTTTTAATAACACTCAAAGTATTGAGAGGATTGTTTATGCAGTATTAAGTCACTTAAACGATAAATGGAGAATTAAACCCTTAAAAGAATTTACACAAATGTCTTGACACTACCCCTGATACTGGCATGCTTGCTTTGTACTTTATAAAGTGTATAATTTAGGTTTGACCCCTTTCCTTATAGGTTCTAAGGAAGGACTGGCTAAAGAACTCAGGGATATGATTGCAGATGAGACCTTTACGCTCGTGACTTCAAAAGAGATTATGGCCGAGCTTTACAGGGTGATCCATTATCCCCGGATTCTCAAGCAGTTCAAACCGTCAAAAGAAGATATCGATGAGTTTATCGGTATGGTGATGGAAAAGGCTTTGATTGTCAGGGGCAGCTATAGCATAAAGAAGATTGCTGATGATCCTACTGATGATATGTTCCTTGCCTGTGCGATGGAAGCAAAGGCCGATTACATCGTCTCCCGTGACCCGCACTTAAGAAACCTCAAGCACTTCCACGGCGTCAAGATCATCGATGTCAAGGCGTTTATGGAGAGGGTGAGGAGAGGATCATGACTATAAACTCCCACCTAGAGCAAGATCAAAATTCACTGCAATAATTAAGGCAATGTATCCAAATAAAAAGGTAATTGAACTACACAGAATGACGATCAAGAAATAGCGCAAATAATTTTTCTTCACGCTCATAAATAAATCTCTGTTTACATACAACGAGGTCAGAAAGAAAACAACAAGTGAAGCTTTGTATATGTAACCAAAGATAAAAATGTTCCCTGATTTCTCAGCAATGAGGACGCTTAACAATAATACACTCAAAAATACAAGAGCGACTTTTATATTCTTGGACAGTTCCTTCCTCATAAAAAAATGCCAATTATCCTAATTCACTTAGGGCACGGGTCACAAGGTGGACCAAGTCTTCCCCCTGGAGCACCTGGGTTTTTCAGTCCAGTACCTTTTATGCAGTCATCTACAGCCTCATGACAATCATTTACAGGTGGTAACCATATTCCTTTATCCGCCGTATCTTTACAGCATTTCATAGTTTTATCTTCCAAGCCATCACTACCTTCTACTTTTCTACAACTATCCCCTCCGTTCGGGCCTTTTTCTTTCTGTTGAAATATACTGTATAGCTCTGGTTAATGCCCTGAAGTATCTTTGAAAGGGGCGTTTTCCGGGTTTCAATCAGAAGATGCACGTGGTTATTCATTAGGACATATACATAGAGGTAATATCCGTATTGGGTTTTATATCTGGAGAGCGTATCGAGATATTGCAGGAAGTCGGCGTTGTCTTTGAATATCTTCTGCCTTTGGTTGCCTCTTGTTATGATGTGATAAAAAGCGCCTTCGAATTCTATACGGGGTTTCCTTGCCACAGGAAAAGAATAGCAATATCAATGTTAAATGTCAATAGTCAAGAATGCTATAACAAAGAAAAGCATTAAACAGGTGACCCTTAACCTGATAGGATAAAGTTGAATCGCCAGAAACAACTAACCTAAAGGGGGGCCACCATGATAATTAGTAAAACAGAAAGAGGGCGTATCGTCAACATAGGAGAAATGTTAGTGGGAATCGACATTGCCAAACAAACCCATTTTGCAAGAATACTGTTGGAGGATGGCAGAGAATCAAAGCCATTCTGTTTCCAAAACACAAGGGAAGGATTTGAAGCATTGTTGAGTTGGCTGATACTGAATAAAGAGCGGGCGGGCTGCAGTTCAATAATAGTCGGCCTTGAATCCACCGGGCATTATTGGGAAGCATTAGCTTCTTTTCTGGATGGCAGACATAGCATAAGGTTGGTTCAGGTAAATCCAAAATATGTAAAGAAGACAAAGGAGCTTTATGATAACAGTCCGGGCAAGACTGACAGTAAAGACGCAGGGATAATCGCCATGTTAATTCGGATGGGCAAATTCCAGAGGCTTATACTACCAAGAGGACATTTTGCCGATCTTCGCTGTTATTCAAAACTTCGGGAGCAGAAAGTTGTAGAACTTGGTGTACAAAGAAATATCCTGCACAGTCTTGTTGATACAGTTTTTCCGGAATATGGAAGTATTTTCAAAAAACTTGAGAGCAAGACTTCACTATATATATTGAAGAACTTTACTACACCTGAGAGGATTATAGGGACAAATATAAAGAAGTTAATATCTGTACTGCGTACCGCAAGTCATGGCCAACATTCACATGCTTATGCTGAAAGACTTCGTTCTGCTGCTTCCACCACAATCGGCCTAAGAGAAGGAATTGAAGCTGCGGCATACGCAATAAGAAGCTCGGTCGCTACGATAGAGAATATCCAAAAGGAAATATCAGTCATTGAAAAAGAACTGCTGTGTTTATTGCATAAGATACCCTATGCAGGACAATTACTGTCAATACCGGGAATCGGGCCTATCTCGCTGGCGATAGTTTTAGGAGAAGCCGGCGATCTGCATCGTTACCAGAAGGCGGAAGAGCTCATAAAGCTTGCTGGTTTGAATCTTTTTGAGATCAGTTCCGGTAAACATCAGGGGCAGAAACATATAACAAAGCGTGGGCGGCCATTGCTCCGCAAATGTTTATTTTTTGCCGCTTTGAGGACAGTGAAGACCGGAGGAGCATTTAGAGAAGACTATCTCAGACATACTAAAAACAATCAGATGCATAAGACAAAGGCTTTGGTAGCAATATCGAGGAAACTTCTCCGTGTTCTATTTGCCTTGGTAAGAGACGGAGTTCAATACAATCAACGGAAAATGGAGTTGCTTGCAGCATAATGAAAAACAATAAAGTTGGTAGGGGGATAACCGGGGTCAGGTCCGAGGCGGCTATGTCCGACCTCCATTTCAAGAACTCGTTACCCCCTGCTCTTTCTGATCTCCGATTAAGCATTGTCAGGGCTATTGACCCTCGAATTACCAGCATCGGGACGAAAGACTTTACGGCAGGGCTACCTTACCAACTAAAAGGATATGATCGTATAAGAAAGGCAGACGAACTTTAACAAAAACAGGATTAAGGGCTTGACTTAGTTAAACCA
>JACROP010000093.1 GCA_016214385.1 Nitrospirota bacterium | reverse complement strand
GCCCTTGCCCAGATGAATGCTGCTTCGGCACAGGTAGAGCAGAGCAAGGCAGCACGCAGGCTTAGCGAGGTAAATCTTTCCAATACAATAATAAAAGCCCCTGTTGATGGTGTTGTGATATCAAGGAACGTAGATGTGGGGCAGACCGTAGCTGCCAGCCTTCAGACCCCCACACTCTTCACAATTGCCCAGGACCTTACAAAGATGCAGATAGATACAAATGTAGACGAGTCGGATATAGGTAAAATAAAGACAGGCCAGGATGTAGAATTCACAGTTGATGCATACCCTGAGAAAGTATTTAAAGGAAATGTGATTCAGATAAGGAGTGCTCCGATAATAGTCCAGAATGTGGTCACATACGATGTTGTTGTCGGTGTGGACAATACTGATTTGAAACTCAAACCAGGAATGACAGCAAACGTATCAATCCTTATTTTAAAAAAAGACAATGTGCTTAAAGTCCCGAATACTGCCCTGAGGTTTAAACCGCCTAAAGAGATGGAGACTGATAAAAGTAAAAAGAAAAAAACCATGGCTGAACAAAAGTTATGGATTCTATCCAGAGGCAAACTCCAGCCCATACCCATAATAACAGGCATCAGCAACGGGACATTTACTGAGATACTTGAAGGTGATATTAAAGAAGGACAGGAAGTTGTAGTAGAAGCCATTGGTAAGGCTGAAAAAAAACAAACACCAAGCACAGGCATACCGCGCATTCTCAGGTAAGTCAATAATATAATGCTTATAGAAGTAAAAGACCTTGCAAAAACTTATTCCATCGGTGAGATTGAGATACCTGCGCTTCAGGGCATAACCCTCAGCATTGAAAAGGGTGGGTTTGTGGCCATAATGGGGGCATCTGGCTCAGGGAAATCTACTTTCATGAATATTATTGGATGTCTCGACAGACCCACAAGCGGTACTTATCTCTTAGATGGAGTGGATGTAAGCAGGCTCAGCAGAGATGAGCTTGCGCGTATTCGAAGCAGGAGCATAGGGTTTGTATTCCAGAGTTTTAATCTTCTCTCAAGGACCTCTGCCCTTGAAAATGTAGAACTGCCAATACTCTATAATAACCTTCCGGTAAAGGAAAGGGCTAAGAAGGCACTGAATGCTCTGCATTCTGTTGGACTGGAAGGAAGAGAAGAGCATTATCCGAGCCAGCTCTCAGGAGGCCAGCAGCAGAGGGTAGCGATAGCGAGGGCATTGGTGAACAACCCTGATATAATACTTGCAGATGAGCCGACAGGGAACCTCGATTCAAGCACCAGTATAGAAATAATGGGAATCTTTAAACGTTTAAATACAGAGCAGAGGATTACTATATTGTTAGTCACGCATGAAACTGATATTGCAAAATATGCAAACCGTATAATCATTTTCAGGGATGGAAAAATATTAGAGGATAGTTCGGCAAGCTCAATATGGAATGGCTCATGAACTTTTTAGTTAGCATACGGGTAGCACTCAGGGCATTAAGGGTTAATAAAATGCGGTCTGCCCTGACAATGCTCGGCATAATAATAGGGGTTGGCGCTGTTATTGCCATGATAGCAGTAGGCGCAGGTGCAAAGGCAAAGATAGCCGAGCAGATTGCAAGCATAGGGTCTAACCTTTTTATAGTCCTTCCTGGCGCCACTACTGCTGGAGGGCTGAGATTTGGAGCTGGCAGTGCACCGACACTCACAATAGATGATGCAAAGGCAATAGCCTCTGAATGTTCGGCAGTAGAGCGGGCTGCCCCCTCGCTTCCAGGCACTGCCCAGGTTGTTGCAGGCAACATGAACTGGAGCACCATTGTCAGGGGAGAAACCCCTGATTTCCTGTCAATAAGGGACTGGAGCCTTACTGAAGGTAAAGCCTTTACTGAACAGGATGTGCTTGCTGCCACTAAGGTAGCACTCCTGGGTCAAACAGTGGTTAAGAATCTATTTGGAGATATGAGTCCAGTTGGTCAGATAATAAGGATAAAGAAGGTGCCGTTCGCAGTTATTGGCGTTTTAGCACGTAAGGGGCAGTCTCCAATGGGGCAGGATCAGGACGATGTAATTGTTGTCCCTGTTACAACTGCACAGAAAAAGCTTTTCGGGACAACTTTTCAGGGTATGGTCAGGGTGATATTTGTCAAGGCAAAAGGCCCTGAATATATGGATGAGGCAGAAACACAGATGACAGAGCTTCTTCGCCAGAAGCATCGTATCGGCCCTGGAAAAGAGGATGATTTCAGCGTCCGCAATCTCACAGAGGTTATGTCTGCACAACAACAGTCAGCAGATGTTATGACATTACTCTTAGGTGCGATTGCCTCAGTCTCCCTGATTGTTGGAGGCATCGGGATTATGAATATCATGCTCGTCTCAGTAACAGAGAGGACAAGGGAGATAGGGATAAGGATGGCAGTTGGCGCCAGGGGAAGTGATATAATGAAACAGTTTCTTATCGAGGCAGTTACACTGGCAACAATTGGCGGCTTCCTCGGAATAATAGTCGGTGTTATCGGGTCAGAATTAATTTCATATCTTGCAGGCTGGCCCACCTTTATATCAGCAGGCGCTATTGCCCTTGCCTTTGGCTTCTCAGCAGCAGTCGGAGTCTTTTTCGGCTTCTATCCAGCAAGAAAGGCAGCAAACCTTGACCCGATTATTGCCCTGAGGTATGAATAGGTGCGAAAAATTCAATAATTCCTCCGAGGATAACAAACCTCCCCGCATACCTATCAGGATCTTTTAAGAGATCAGCGAGTGAGAGTTCTCTGTCTGCCCTAACCTGAAAGAGAACTGCCCTTGACAATCCCCGAAATGCCTGCCAGAATATTTTTTATGCCGAAAATCCTGAAGGCACCAGGAATGAATAAGTGTATAGGCTGTTATGCATGTATGCTCACCTGTGCGAGGTACAATTATGATAGCTTCTCGCCACTAAGGAGCGCCATCCAGATAAGGACGAGGGGAGGATACGGGAGCACCATGGTGGCAGACATCTGCAGGGGTTGTCTGAAGCCCGATTGTGCAAATGCCTGCCCTGTCGATGCCCTTATACCGAGGAAAGGTGGAGGTGTGATATTCAAAGAAGAGAGGTGCACAGCCTGCCGCCTCTGTATAGATGCCTGCCCAATTAAGGTTATATGGTTCAACCCAGAGAAGAATAATATCATAGTCTGTAACCACTGCGGGCTCTGTGCCAAGTTCTGTCCCCATGGTTGCCTGGTTATGGAGGAGAAGTTTGCTTGATAGCAGTTCCATAAGGGTACTCTATATCGACCTGGGTCAGAGGACTTACAGGGTAGAAGACAGGGAAGACCTTTTTAAGGATTTTCTCGGAGGTGTAGGTGTCGGTGCTAAACTCCTTGAAGAGAACCTACTCCCTAAAGAAGACCCCTATCACCCCGACCAACCGATAATCCTTTCCAACGGAACTCTCTGCACAATCTTCCCTGTTATCTCAAAGGTAGTGGCTATGTTCAAGTCCCCCCTCACAGGCGAACTCGGTGAGAGCTATGCAGGAGGAAGGCTCGGCTTTGCGATGAGGTTCGGCGGGGTAGACGCTATCGTAATAAAGGGCAGGTCTGAAGACCCTATCTATTTAAATATCACAGACTACAAGGTCTCATTCAAAGGTGCAGAGCCAATATGGGGGCTTACGACAGAGGATGTGGGCTGGGCCATAAGGGATGCAGAGCCGGGCAAGGGGCACAGGTCTATCATAAGGATAGGGCCGGCAGGCATGAAGAGGGTAGCCTTTGCCTGCGTTAATGTGGATACCTACAGGCATTTCGGCAGGCTCGGCCTCGGTGCAGTAATGGGGAGTAAGAACCTCATCGGTGTCTACATCCTTGCGAACAGGCATTACCCGAGCGGGCATTTAAAGAATAATTATAACAAGGTATATAACAAGATATATAAGAGAATTACCCAGACCGATGAGATGAGAAAATACCATGAGTTCGGCACCGCCGTTAATGTCATCCCCCTCAATGAATTCAGGGCCCTTCCTACAAGGAATCTCCTGAGTACTACCTTTGAGAAGGCAGAAGGCATAAGCGGTGAGACCTTTGCAAAGGAGACTCTCATAAGGAAGGTATCATGCATAGGCTGTCCCATAGGTTGTATCCATATAGGACTTCTGAGGAGGGAGTTCGCACCACAGGAAGAGTATGAATCCATGGGACTCTCTTATGACTATGAGCTTATCTTCGCCCTCGGTTCTCTCCTCGGTATAGGGACTACCCATGAGGTACTTACCATAATAGAGAAGATTGAGGACCTAAGCCTCGATTCTATAGCTGCAGGAGCCTTCCTCTCCTGGGTCACAGAGGCATACCAGAGGGGGATAGTATCAAAAGATGACCTCGGGACAGAGATAGGTTTCGGACAGACAGAAAACTATCTTATGATCCTCAATAATCTTATAAGGCAGCAGAACGATTTCTATAAAGAGGCCTCAAAAGGCCCCTGGCATCTCTCTGAGAGATACGGTGGGAAAGACTTCTCTGTAACCCTCGGTAAGAATCCTATTGCAGGGTACCATACAGGCTATGGGTCACTAATAGGTCAGGCAGTTGTTGGTGCGAGGCATTCCCATGTGGATAATGCAGGCTACAGTATCGACCAGAAGAGGGTAAACCTTACTCCGAAGGAGCTTGTAGGAAAACTTGTGGCCGAAGAAAAGGAGAGAAACATACTTAATATCGCAGGGGTCTGTATGTTCGCAAGGAGTATCTACAACAGAGAACTCATCCAGGAGGCACTCGCCTCAATCGGGATAGAGAGGAGTCTTGAGGAACTCGGCGAGATGGCAGAAAGGGTCTTCAGGCTAAAACTCAAGCTCAAGAAGGAGATGGGATTCAGGGCTGATGAGGTCTACTTCCCGAAGAGGTTCTTCGAGACCGAATCGATGAACGGCCTTCTTAAGGAAGAGGTCGCAAGGGAGATGGTCTCGGCATACAAGGAAATTATAGCAACTTGTTAGGTCAGGACATTTCTTTCTAAGGGTATTTCCTTTCAAGGCTGGATGTGTCCATGTCTTCACAGCCGAAACCTCTCTCTTTTCCCTCCGAGAAACTTTGCTTTTGTAAGCTTTAACTGCTTATCAATCTCGGAGAAGGACGCTTTCTTCGTCCTAAAGATTTTATCTCCCTCTTCCTCTGTCCCCAGAACTTCAGAAATTCGTCAGGGGTCATGATTTTAAGTGTTCTTGTATATTCCCCTTTGAAATGGCGTTTATTACCTGTAATTAATGCCTCTACCTTTCCAGTTATAGCAACCTCAATAAATGGAATATCATCTTTATCTACATGTGGATAATTAACAGGAGTAGAGGTTACTTTCATGCCTTCAGCATCAAAAAAAGTTAAAAGGGCATCAACGTATTTTTCTTCAAAGCTAAATTTGGGTCTTAAAAGAACTTCTCTGTATTCTGTAAGGATTCTATCGTCATATAACAGTTGTAATTCCCCACCCAGGACCATATCAAGAATTCGTGCTGCATTCCCGAAAGGGGTTATAAGTGCTGAGATCAGAACGTTGGTATCCACAACTATTAGCACTATTTCCTTGCCTTTCTTGCAGCTTTTATCTCTACCTCAATGTCCTTTGTAGTAAGTTTGGGAAGCCCTTTCTTAAGAGAAGTTTTGCGCATTCTCGATACAGCAAGTTCTGCCTTTGCACGACGAAGGACGGTTAATGTGTCATCAAAAGTAACATTACTTACACCGGTTAAAAGGGCTATTGGCTTGCCCTTTGAGGTAATTACCACCTCTTCGTTTTTCTCGAGATCGCTCCATACAGTTCCGGGTTTTATCCTGAAATCCCTTACAGTCACAAATTTCACTTTACCACCTCCGGTTATCCGTTAATTGTCCTACAATAAGTCTACAAAATAGCTACAATTATGTCAACATAATATCTACACAATAATTTTTCACAGGTTAAACCACTCCCTTTTCCCTGCAAGAAACTTTGCCTTAATAAACTTGAGCTGTTTTTCACCAGGGAAGCGACCCCGATTAACCCCTGAACTCCAGCTCCATTACTATGGCATCCTCCATGGGTTTTTGATAATAATCCTTTCTATTACCAATGATCTCAAAGCCAAATTTTTCATATAATTTTATGGCTGCTGTATTTGATGCCCTTACCTCAAGGGTAACAAGGTTTACTGCCGAAAGTCTTAGTTTCTTCAGGGCATCCCAGATGAGTTTACTGGCAATTCCTCTGCGCCTGAACTCAGGGTGAACTGCGAGGTTTAATATATGGGCCTCTTCAGCAATAATCCTTGTGCAGATATAACCAACAATTTTATTATTTAAGACTACAACCTCGAGGGTTGAGAATGGGTTTGTTAGCTCATACATGAAAGAAGTTGCAGACCAGGGTGTGCTGAAAGATTCGTTTTCAATGGCTAAAACCTCTGGCACATCACCATAGGACATCTTTCTTATTGTTAGCCCTTCCAATAGATCTCTGCCTCAGATTTTCTTATATAAAAAGGCGTAAGGGTAATCGGGTCAAAGCTCCTCCCTTCTTTTATAGCTAATAGGGCTATCTCTCCAACTGCACATGCTGAAGGAAGCATTTTAGAGGGAGGAGGAAAAAGCGCAGATTGAGAAAGGGTCTTTTCTATGAGTCCTCTGTATAGCTCTGCACCATTGCCGAGGAAGACTGTTTGTCCACCTTTATCAGGGGCGTAACGACTTATCTCTTTCAAAAAGTTCTGCGGCCTTACAGCCATTTCAGGGACAATTTTTTTACAGGAACCGTCCTCCCATTTATAAAGCGCTGCATAAACTTCATTTTTTCTCGCATCGAGCATGGGGCATATAAGATGCGGACAGAAAGGCAAAGTCCTTGCCATGGCATCAAGTGTTGGCACTGGAACTACTGGCTTGCCTGTCGAATATGACAGGCCTTTTGCTGTACTCAGGCCGATTCTGAGTCCTGTAAAAGAGCCAGGGCCTATTGATACAGCAAAGGCATCAATGTCCATCAATGAGAGCGAGGAAGCATGTAGAATCCAGTCAATGGCTGACATAAGCCTTTCAGCATGGGCCACCCTGATGTTCAGTCTTAATTCTGCAATAAGCCCATCCTCATCGCTCAGCACCGAAACCCCTCCGGTTAGTGTAGCTGTTTCTAAGGCGAGAATCTTCATATCTTTTTTGCCTGTAGCCAGCCGAGCTCAAAATAATCCATCATACACTGCCCGCATCTGGGCCAGAGCACTGCCCTTATTCCCATAATCTTATCCCCCTCAAAATCTACTGCAAAAAAACCGTGGTCTGTTGCAACAGCCCCTACCTTCACCCTGTTACCCTTATAAATAGAAAATGAGTCTACGAATCTGCCTGATACCTTGACATCAAAGGTGTCCTTAGCCCTGCGTGCTAAAGGTGCATCCTCTGCGCAGATTATCTTGAGCTCCTTTCCCTCAATCTCTGGATAAATGGCCTCTACAAGAGAACATGGCACATTAATGAGCCTGAGCTTTTTAGACATCGTTATATACTCCTTTATCATCTGTATGCCCTCCTGAGGCTCATAATAACCAGTAAAGTCTATCCTATCAAGCTCCTCTGTTATCAAGAGATCTTCATGCATCTTTTTTATACAGCTTACACACCGTTTAAAATAAATGCTGCCAATGTGTATGATCTCTCCTGGCCGCCACCAGATGTTAAAAATTGCGTTTTTTAGATAGACGTCTCCCTTCTGAACAATCCTGCCCTTATAAAAGCCAACCATTTCCACGCATGTAAAAACGATTTCTCCAATTTTTTTAAGACTGCTGTCCATTGTCTCAGGAACATTGGTATAAATCTTTACTTTTTTGCCCTTCAAATATGGCGAAAGCTCTTTAAGGATAAAGAACTCTGGAAGGTTAACAACAACAATATTTTTTTCTTTTGAAATAGCCTCTTTAAGTGCTTTTACACCTTTAATAGTATCGTATACCTCATCTACCTTTAAATCCCAGAATGTCATCTTAAGTAAAATTATAACTCATTTGAAGCCTGACATTCTCGATTATCTGAGGCATCCCGAAGCTTCGGGACGGCTATTTTAGCGAAAAGGATTGTTCGCAACAGTTTCCCTTCTTGATTACACAAGCTAAAAACATTTAAAATTCATTAAATGAGTTAAAAAAATTTCAGGTGGAGATCATGGGTTTTTTTGAAAGGTTAAAAGAAGGACTGACAAAGACGAGGAAGGGCCTTATAGAAAAGGCCGAGGCCCTATTTTATGGAAGGGTTATAGATGAAAGTCTCCTCGAAGAACTCGAAGAACTTCTTGTAATGTCAGATGTTGGGCCAAAGGCAGCATCATCCATAATATCTGCCCTGAAGGATAAATTTAAAAAAGGGGAAATGCCTGATGGCCACAGCCTCAAAGAGGCCCTCAAAGAACAGATAAGGTCTATCCTTCAAAACGGGGATGGCATAAAGATTACAGCAAACAGGCCTTTTGTAATATTGGCCGTTGGTGTAAATGGGGTTGGAAAGACAACAACCATAGGAAAACTTGCAAATCGCTTCACAGCAGATGGGCTCAAGGTCATCCTCGCTGCAGGAGATACATTCAGGGCTGCTGCCACCCAGCAGCTTGAGATATGGGCGCAGAGGGCCGGAGCCCAGATTATAAAACATCAAAGCGGCGCAGACCCTGCAGCAGTTGCCTTTGATGCAATAGCATCTGCCAGGGCAAAAAATGCTGATGTAGTTATAATCGATACTGCTGGAAGACTCCATACAAAATCCAACCTCATGGAAGAGCTGAAAAAAGTTAAGAGGGTAATAGCTAAAGCGCTTCCCGATGCCCCTCATGAGGTGCTGCTTGTCGTTGATGCAACTTCCGGACAGAATGTCATTCACCAGGCAAAGATTTTTGGAGAAGCCGTTGGCGTTACAGGAATTGCCCTTACAAAACTCGACGGCACAGCAAAGGGAGGAATAATCATTGCGGTAAGAAAAGAACTCGGCCTTCCTGTTAAATTAATTGGCGTGGGCGAAGGAGTTGATGACCTCAGGGATTTTGATGCTCAGGAGTTTGTGGAGGCATTGTTCGGGTGATGCGCTTTACAAAGTCCATCCATATTGGAAGAGCTGCCTTAGCTCCAGTCTCTTTGTGCCCTATCGGCTTATGATTGTCCCTTCCAACCCAGACTCCGATTACTAAATCAGGTGTGTAACCTATAAACCATGCGTCTGTGAATTCATTTGTTGTGCCTGTCTTGCCTGCAACAGGAATACCGAGTTGTTTTGCCGCCTGTGCGGTTCCCTCTTCGACAACAGCCTTGAGGAGGGAATCCATCGTGCCTGCCACCTTCTCACCGAGCACTGTTTCTGAGTCTTGTTTTACTGTTTCTATGGTTATGCCATCACGATTGTTGATCTGTGTGTAAGGTATGATTTCTAATTTAATGCCTTTATTAGCTAAGCTTGCATATGCGCGTACAAGTTCTAACAAAGTTACATCCGACGCTCCGAGGGCAAGGGATAGATAAGGGTGTAGCGTGCTTTCAATGCCGAGGGTTTTGGCTCTTTCAATGACTGAGCTGACACCTACCTGGTTCAGAAGCTTCACTGCCACAACGTTTATGGAGTCAGCCAGTGCCTTTCTGACAGTCACAGAACCTCTATATCCCTCATTATAGTTTTTGGGACTCCACATCTTCCCATTTGCACCTTTATAACTCACAGGCTCATCAATGAGTGTAGTTTCAGGGGTAAAACCCTTTTCAATGGCCACAACATAAACAAAAGGCTTGAATGCAGAGCCAGGCTGTCTCAATGCCTGATATGACCTGTTAAACTGGCTTTCCCAGAAGTTCCTTCCGCCAACCATAGCCTTTATCTGGCCTGTCTTGCGGTCAATGCAAAGAAGGGCTGCCTCTATCGCAGGCCTGTTGCGAGACTCTAAAGCCTTTATTCCGTCCCTGACTGCCTTTTCTGCCTCTAACTGCATCCGGGCATTGAGTGTGCTGTATATCTTGAGGCCATTTCTGTAAAGGCCGTCCTTGTATTTGAGTTCTAACATCTGCCGCAGGTATTCATAAAAATACGGGGCCTGAAGGGCCTTTTTGTTCGGTATTGATGGGATTAGGGAGTTATTCCCTCTGGCCTCCGCAGTATTATTAATAAATCCAAGCTTTCTCATCTTTGATAAGACCATCGCCCTCCTCTGCTTCGCCTTTTCAGGATTTTTAAATGGATTATAAAGGCTCGGCGCCTTTGGTATCCCGGATAGCAGCGCTGCCTCTGCAATTGTCATCTCCCTGGAGGATTTTCCAAAATATACCTGTGATGCAGATTCTATCCCATAAGCGCCAGCGCCGAAAAAAGCCTGGTTGAGGTAGAGCCCGAGGATTTCATCTTTTGTGTATCTCCTCTCTATCTGAAGCGATAAAAAAGCCTCTTTAATTTTTCTTATAACACTCTTTTCAGGTTCCAGAAAGAGCATCTTGGATAGCTGCTGGGTAATGGTGCTTCCACCCTCAACGATTTCCCCTGCCCTGAGGTCACGCCAGAGCGCCCTGAGTATTCCTTTCAGGTCTACACCTGGATGTTTATAAAACCTGACATCTTCAATAGCAATGAGGGCATTCTTTACATGCTGCGGTATCTGCTCATGAGGTATGAACGTCCTTTTTTCGAGATAAAACTCCCCGATGACAATCCCTTCCTCAGAGTATATCTTAGAAGATTCGGCAGGCGCATATCTCTCAAGCTCTCTTATGGCAGGCAGATCAGTCAGCGCCCAGTAAAACAAACCACCAGATGCACCTAAGGTGATAGAGAAAACAGCAAAAATTACAAGAGTAAGTGTCCTCCGCATGGTTAATTATAAAATATCAGGTATTAAATAACATTGGGTAAAAGCAATTTTCCACCTGACTCTATTTATAGAAAGCATGATTGATATGGCAATCAACCCCCTTGCCACTGCTTTATGTAAGCGATAACCTTTTCTCTGCTGTCTCTGTCAATCTCCAGGAATTTTATTCCAACGCCTGACTCCTCAAGTCCTGCAGTAAAATTGGTATAGACAACCTCGCCCCTTATCGTAATGGGCTCATTCAGATTAGGTATACGAAGGTATAAATCCACTACATCGCCTACATCATAGCGGATATCTGTTTTTACAAACATTCCACCTTTACTAACACTTACTGTATAGTCCTTTATAAATTTGCCTACTTCGTCATATGTTATATCAAGGCTCACAAGATACCTTTCTTCTTGCCTTTCGTCCTTAACTTTTACATCGAGCTTAATTGCTTCGGTCCTTAGACAAAATGTCTTTTTGCAGTGCAGGCACTCAGCGTATATATCCCGTATATTTTTAAGAAAATCTTCAGGGAAGACCCCCTTGCAGTGGGGGCACGCAAACTTTTTTCTTATAAATGTTTTGCGCCGGTCCTTTATCATTGTAAATAAATTTTACACCTTTATTAAGTTGAAATAAAGCTATTAATATTTCCAGTATTGATTTTTCGTTCTGAGTTATGCTATAAAATCTCACTCTTTGTTCTTATCCACTGCGGTAAGATGCGGTAAGGACTTTATAACCCCGATAAATAGGGGTTAATCCATAAGGAGGTAACGTGAATTTTTACGAATGTAGCTTTATCCTGGAGCCAAATCTCGGCGATGAGGAAGTTGCAGGAGCAACCGAGAAAATAAGGGACATTATCCTCAATTCTGGCGGCGAAGTCCTCAAGTCAGAGAATTGGGGCCGCAAAAAACTTGCCTATGAGATTAAAAAACAGAAAAAAGGGTTGTATATTATATTGGTTTTCAAATCCCCAGCGTCTACTATTCAGGAGATAGAGAAACTTTATAAAATTTTTGATCCCATTCTTAAATTCATGGTCATAAAGTTAGGAAAAAAAGAGATCCAGGCTGCCCTGCCAAAGGAAGGCGCAACAAATCCCGATATATCAGAAAGGGAGAAAAGAAATGTTTAATAAAATTATCCTTATTGGAAATCTTACAAAGGATCCTGAACTCAGATATACACCACAGGGCACTTCTGTGGCGAGCTTCAGGATTGCAGTTAACCGGCAGTACAAACAGGGGGAAGAAACAAAAAAGGAAGTTACTTTTATAGATGTGGTTGTCTTCGGTAAACAGGCTGAGTCGTGCGGACAGTATTTGAATAAAGGCAGCTCTGTGCTTGTTGATGGCAGGCTTCAGGAAAGACGCTGGGAAACAGAAGAGGGACAGTCTCGCAGCAAGTATGAAGTTGTTGCTCAGACAGTTCGCTTTCTATCGAGGAAACAGGCCGGTACTTCGGATTCAGACATCGCTCCACCCGAGGAGACTACAGATATAGAGCCCTTTTAAAAACGTTATAGGTCTTATAAGTCATATAAGACCTATAACTATAAGGAGAATTTTTTGCAACAGCGAAGGTTTCAAAGGAGAAGGTTCTGTAAGTTTTGTGCGGAGAAGACCCCCTTCATCGACTATAAAGATAACAGGCTCCTTAAGGGGTATCTTACTGAAAGGGGCAGGATAATGCCGAGGAGAATGACCGGCAACTGCGCAAAACATCAGAGAGCACTCACAGTGGCCATAAAGAGGGCGCGTACTATCGCCCTTTTACCTTTTGTAGAACAGTAGTCACGGATGAAGATTCATAAAGGATTAGTGCCAGTAATAGCCGCAGGAATAGTTAACACCCTCCTGAAAAAAGAGATGGTAGTTCTGAAATTCCCGAAAGAAGAAGTTATAAAACTGGTGGATGAATTGATGCTCGAGGAGCTCATGGTGGAAGACAGACTCAATGAAGAAGTGCGTGGGATATTACGTCAATTTGAATCTGAAATTGAAAAAGGAAGACTCGATTACCGAAAACTATTCGAGCTCACCAAGAAAAAACTTGTTAGAGAGAGGAACCTTGTTTTATGAAGCTCTCTGACGACAAGGTGAGCCACCTGACTCACGTTGTCCTGAAGGGGCTCTTAAACAAAAATACAATAAACCTGCTTGCTGAAGAAGGGCAGATAAGAAAGGAAATAAAGAGGGTTTTTATAAAGGAGTTGAAAATAGAAGAAGAAATAGACTTAACTGTCCGTAAAAAATTGCAGTCATATTCGAAAAAAATACCTGAGGGAAGCCCTGAGTGGGAGGTCCTTTATCAGAAGTTTTTCCATGAAGAAATGGTCAGGAAGGGCAGGGAATAAAGATTTAATCCTTCTTTTTCTGTCTGTTTTCCTGTACGTAGCTTTTGTCTTCGGCCTGCCGCATAGAACACCTTACCTGTGGTTTTTAATAATAGCGATAGTTTTTGCCATTGGCCTGTATCAGTATATTAGATTTAAAACACAGTGGGGAAGTCTCGGTTTTCTTTTCCCGATACTCTTTGTGATAGGGAGTTTCATAAGATTTTCAGGAAAACCACTCTTTCACCTCATCTATATTCCAATTATAGTAGCAGTTTCAGGTTTCTTTCCGGCCAGGATTATCATTGCCTGCTTTGTAGCAATTCTTCTGCTTGGGGTCGGTACGACCAGCATAT
The DNA here is from genome assembly GCA_016214385.1 of Nitrospirota bacterium. Lineage (NCBI taxonomy): Bacteria > Pseudomonadati > Nitrospirota > Nitrospirota bacterium. The sequence continues at coordinate 7,721 of JACROP010000093.1, read as the reverse complement.
GGCCTGTTGAGGAGCAGATCGTGTTCTACACGTCCCTGTTGATAACAGGCACAAGTTCATTTTTTATTTTTTCCAAAAATAGAAAAAAGCTGGATAGGGTTGCCGGAGAGCTTGAACGGCTTAAAAAAGATGCGATGAACCTCGATGGCACTGAAGATGGGGCCTTTGGTAAAGACAGGCTTTCTGATCAGGTGCGGGCTGTCCTTGAGACAAAAAAGGCCATGGATGAGATGGTGCGCCTTATAAAAGAAACGATAAATGCTGATTCAGTTTCCTTTTTTGTCCTGAAGGACGAGGATCTAATTCTTAACGGCTCAACCGAAGACATCAGCATGGCTCCAATACCACCTGGAAAGGGCTATCTCTCTCTTGCAGCAAGGCAGAAAAAACCAGTCATTTTTTCAAAACTGAAGGGAAGACCATTTGATCTGGGTTATCCCAGGACAAAGGAAATAGGCTCTTTCATATGTGTGCCGATTATTAAGGGGGACCTCCTTGAAGGGATTGTTGTGGCAGACAGCAGCCATGAAGATGCCTTTGGCGAGCACGAAAAAGACATTCTGGTCCGTTTTGCAGCAATGATTATAGAGCTATTGCATAAGACAAGGGTTTACAGCGAGGTAAATCGCGCTGCCGAATGGTTTAAGGCCCTGCATGCTGTTAGTATAGACCTCGGTTCGTCTTTAAAGCTCAATGAGGTGGCAGAGAGGCTGGTAAACTTTGCTTTAAGCGTTGCTCCATCATCAGCAGCAGCTCTTTTCATTATAGAAGACGGGAGATTAAAGGTGATGTCAGAGCAGGGGCTGGAGTTGAAGGATGCGATATTCCCCCATGAGGGCACACTGTTTGAATGGATTCTCAAAAATAAACAGATGTTAATTTTTTCAGATATCAAAGGCGATAGGAAACTATCTGTATATCCCTTTAATTTGTCTTCGACCAGGACTTTTTTAGGAATCCCTATCCTTTATGAGAAGAAAATACTCGGAATCCTCTCTATTGCCTCAACAGAACCCAATCTTTTAAGCTCCTATGATGTTCTTTTACTTCAAATAGTATGTAACCAGGCAGCCGTCTCTATAACAAATGCTAAGCTCCACAAAGAAGTAGAAGACTTAGCCATCACAGATGGCCTCACAGGGCTTTTTAATCACAGGTACTTTCAGGAGAAACTCGCCCAGGAATTCAGAAGACTTGAAAGGATACCCGATGCCCTATCGTTAATGCTTATTGACATAGACCATTTCAAAAAGGTAAACGACACTTACGGACATCCTGCAGGAGACGCTGTCCTCAAAGGTATTGCCTCCATACTGAGAACGACCTTCAGAGATATCGATATCCTGGCAAGATACGGTGGAGAGGAATTTGCAGCCGTTCTTATAGGTACGGATATCAAAGGGGCAGAGAAGATGGCTGAAAGGCTCAGAATTCATGTAATGGAAAGGCCGTTTCATGTAGATAAAAATGAATTGAGGATCACCCTCAGCATAGGGGTGGCTTCGTATCCTCATGATTCTAAGAAAAAGGATGAACTTATAGAGAAGGCTGACCAGGCACTTTACTTCGCAAAACGCAGCGGCCGCAATAATGTATGCCTGTGGAAGAATATATCTAATTGTGATGTAAAGCAGCCTTAGTCTTTATGACCCAAAAAATTATGAGACAGAGCGGCCTATGCCTTTTTTTCGGTTAAGAGATATTCCTTGATAAAATCATCGATATCTCCATCCAGCACGGCATCTACATTGCCCTTCTCAAGCCCTGTCCTGTGGTCTTTTACAAGCTGGTATGGCTGAAGTGTATATGAACGTATCTGGCTGCCCCAGGCAATGTCTTTTTTCTCACCTATGAGTTCTGTTATCTTTTTATCCTGTTCTTTTTTCTTCATGTCATAGAGCCGCGCCCTTAATATCTTCATGGCCATAGCCCTGTTTTTATGCTGTGACCTCTCATTCTGACACGCCACCACTATGCCTGTCGGCAGATGGGTTATTCTAACTGCTGATGAGGTCTTATTTACATGCTGCCCTCCGGCGCCAGAAGCCCTGAAGGTATCAATCCTTAAATCATCTTCTTTTAGCTCGACCTCGACATCCTCCCCTATCTCAGGATATACAAGGATGGCCACAAAGGAGGTATGGCGTCTTTTGTTTGCATCAAATGGAGATATCCTGACCAGCCTGTGAACCCCTGCTTCTGCTTTTAGATAGCCATAAACATAGGGACCATTGATAGTTATTGTAGCGCTTTTTATCCCTGCCTCTTCCCCTGAAAGCAGGTCTATTATCTCTGACTTGAAGCCCCTGCGATCAGCCCACCTTAAATACATCCTCATCAACATCTGTGCCCAGTCCTGGCTCTCTGTGCCGCCAGCTCCTGGGTGTATGGACATAATTGCATTGTCCATGTCGTGCTGCCCTGAAAGAAGGCTTTTTAATTCAGCCTCTGTGAGTTCGGACTGCAATGCCTTGAGTTTTTTCTGAATCTCTTCGAGAAAAACCTCCCCATCCTCTTCTTCTGAAAGCTCAAAAAGGACATTCAGGTCTTCTATCTTGTTTTGCAGGGATTCGAATGGCGCTAAGTTTGCTTCTACGGCAGCTTTTTCTTTAAGGAGTTCCTGCATCTTAGCAGGTGATAACCATATCTCTTCTGATAAAAGCTCTTTCTGCAGGGTTTCAAGTCTGCTTTTTAAAGACGGGACATCAAAGATACCCCCTTATGGCTTCAAGCCCTATCTTCAGAGCCTTTAGTTCTTCTCTTAATTCTTCCTCATGAATCATTTATTGCCTCCGGTAAAGGTTATTTGCTATTAATATAACTGATATAATTATACACAGAAACGAGAAAAGGTCGCCATACTTTGAATAAAAACTCTTTTTGAATGACCCGACCTCTAAATTCTCTGTTAAAACTGCCTCAACAAACAGGGCGCTCTTATTTTTTATCCTGCCCTTTGCATCTATAAAACCAGAAATCCCGGTATTCGCAGCCCTTGCAATTGGGACCCTGTTTTCAACAGCCCTGAACACAGCCATAGAAAAATGCTGGGATGGGGCTGACGAGCGGCCGAACCATGCATCATTTGTTACAGTAACTATAATGTCAGCTCCGCTAAAAGTAAACTTTCTTATAAGCCCGGGGAAAATAATCTCATAGCACACAGGAGTACCAAGGCTTCCATAAGGCGTCTCCATAACAGTATGCTCTTTGCCTGGGATGAAGTCTCCTACTGCAGTGACTAATTTATCAATAAAAGGAAAGAGCCATCTGAGCGGGACATACTCGCCATAAGGAACTAAATGTATTTTATCATAAATGGAGGCTACCGTGCCATCTGGAGAGAGAAGGACAGCGCTATTACTTAACAGATATTTACCGCCCTTGACATCCTTGACCTGGGTACTGCCAAAAAGGAGGTATGTGCCGATTTGTTGCTGAAATTCGGTAATCTCCGATGAAAGGACCTTGTCGTATCCAAATATAAAAGGCACTGATGTCTCAGGCCATACTATAAGATTTGGAGAATCATTAACAGCATTTAAAGTAAGTCTCTTATAGGCATCGATAGCAGCCCTCTGAAAATTGCTGTCCCATTTTTTGTCCTGCTCTATATTCCCCTGTATTACACTAACCCTGACACTGCTCCCTTTAGTTTCAACCCCCAATCTCCACAGACCATAAGATAGGCAGGAAACTATAATTATTGAAAGGGCTATAAGCCCTGCAATCGTCGGCCAGAAAGGGAAAAGGGGCATTCTGGACTGTCTCTTTGACAGATAAATTAAATCGAAGACAGCCCCGTTAACCGCAGCAACAAGAAAAGAAATGCCATAGACCCCTGTGATGTCTGCCACCTGAATCATTGGCAGAAACTTATACTGGGAATATCCGAGACTTGACCATGGAAAACCTGTAAGGGCATACGAGCGCAAAAACTCAAGGGTCACCCAGAATACAGGGGTTATAATCAGAGCAGGAAGTTGTGATGCCTTGATGAGGCGATTGAATATTATGGAGAATACGCCCACATAAATGGCAAGATAAAAACAGAGCGCTATTACAATTATCGCGCTTGGCACAAACGGGATTTTTCCATAAACATTAACAGAGTTAAACACCCAGTAAACCGTCCCTGTAAAATACACAAGGCCTGTGGTCATACCATAAAGGAATGCCCTCTTTATATGTTTGTCCCACAATGACGCCAGCAGGGGAACAAGGGCTATCCATGCAATTGGATATAAATCAAGCGGGGAGAAGCCCAGAACCAGAAGTACCCCGGAGATAACAGGCATTAAGAAATCAAGTTTAGTTCCTGCGCTTTGCCTGGAGAAAGCTTTTGTTCTGCTATTCATGATCTTGACAATAAAAATTTATGTGGGTTATAGTTCTTCGAGGGCAGTTAGCTCAGTCGGTAGAGCAGAGGCCTGAAAAGCCTCGTGTCCGCAGTTCGATTCTGCGACTGCCCACCATTAATTTTTTGCTCGGCCTGAAATAAGGCTTATTTTGTAGTTTTCCAGCAGAATAGTCAAGACCTCCTTATCTCCGCTATTAAACTTTCGATTCTTGTTTTAATCTCATTTCTCGCACGCCTGAACTCGCGCATAATTTCATCCTCTGTGCCGATGGTCCCAACAGGGTCTTTGATGGGCCAGTGCAGCCGTTTTATTTCAGGAGGTGTTATGGGGCATGATGCTTCTGCGTTTCCACAGAGTGTGATTATAATATCCATCTGCCTGAGGAGGTCTTCATCGATAATCTCTGATTTTTGATGTGATATATCAATACCTATTTCCTTCATTACTGCTATTGCCCGTGGATGAACCCCAGCAGAAATGAGCCCTGCACTGCAAGGCTCTATAACGTCTCCACCTAAGGCCCTTGCAATGCCCTCTGCCATCTGGCTTCGGCAGGAATTGCCAGTGCAGAGAAACATTATCTTTTTAATTTTAGCCTCCTCATGCTTAAAAAATTTCAGTTAATACTGTTGGTTTATTTTTTAAACAAAAGAGTTTTTTTATGTTTATCTCTGTGACCTCTATGTTCTCTGTGGCTATAATTTTTTCATATGCCTATCTCTGTGCCTCTGTGTCTCTGTGGTTACTGCCTTTTAGTCTTTTTTTAGTATCAATGTATTGCCTCTGTACTCCCTGTGGTTAATTACTTTATTTGAGGGATTTTAAAATAGATTTTCAGAATCGTGATAAGATATTTTAAGGGGATTATCATGTCTGAGTTTAAGCTTATATCTGATTTTACGCCAAAAGGCGACCAGCCAGAGGCCCTAAATGCCCTCTCAAAGGGGATTATTAAGGGGCTTCGGCATCAGGTACTTCTCGGCGTCACGGGCTCTGGAAAGACTTTTACAATTGCCAATGTAATAGCGAATGTAAAAAAACCAACCCTTGTCATTGCCCATAATAAGACCCTCGCTGCCCAGCTTTATGGAGAATTTAAAAATTTCTTTCCTGAAAATGCTGTGGAGTATTTTGTCAGTTATTACGACTATTACCAGCCCGAGGCGTATATCCCCTCCAATGATACATATATCGAAAAAGATGCCCTGATAAATGACGATATTGACAGGCTGAGGCACTCAGCAACAAGGGCTGTCCTTGAAAGGAGGGATACGATAGTTGTCGCCTCTGTGTCCTGCATTTATGGCATCGGCTCACCTGAAGATTACCGTGAGATGCACCTCTGGCTTGAGGAGGGTATGCGCACAGAAAGGGATGTTATCCTTAGGAGGCTTGTTGATATTCTCTATGAGAGGAGCGAGGAATTTAAGCGGGGTAATTTCAGAGTAAGGGGAGATATTGTGGAGATATTCCCATCTTTTTCTGGCGACAGGGCAATCAGGGTTGAATTTTTCGGAGACGACATTGACGCCATCTATGAGTTTGATTCACTAACCGGGCAGATTTTCAGAAGGCTTGCAAAAGTTGCCATCTATCCCAACAGTCACTGGATTACGCCAAGGCCAAGACTTGAGCGGGCACTGTCTTCCATAGAGGAGGAGCTTGAGGAGAGGGTTGAATTTTTAATGAAGCGAGGGAAAAACCTTGAGGCACAGAGGATTGAACAGAGAACCAGGTTTGATATGGAAATGTTAAGGGAATTTGGTTACTGCCACGGAATAGAAAACTACTCAAGACATCTGAGCGGCAGGGCCCCTGGGGAACCACCGTTCAGCCTTGTTGATTATTTCCCTGAGGATTTCCTGATAATAATCGATGAGTCCCATGCAACCATGCCGCAGATCAGGGGGATGTATGAGGGTGACAGGTCAAGGAAACAGACATTAGTGGACTATGGTTTCAGACTGCCCTCTGCCCTCGATAACCGGCCGCTCACCCTCAGGGAATTCGAGCACAGGGTAAACCAGGCGATTTATGTATCAGCAACTCCTGCAGGGTATGAGATTGAACAGTCAAAAGGCAGGGTCATTGAACAGGTGGTCAGGCCAACTGGCCTGATGGACCCGAAGATGGAGGTAAGGCCAATTAAAGAGCAGGTAGATGACCTCCTTGTAGAGATTAAAAAGAGGGCTACAAGAGGCGAAAGGGTTCTGGTAACCACGCTCACAAAGAGGATGGCAGAAGATCTCACGGACTATTACCAGGAATTAGGAGTAAGGGCAAGGTATCTGCATTCAGATATTGATACTCTCGACAGGGTGGAGATTTTGAGAGACTTAAGGCTCGGAAACTTTGATGTCCTGATCGGAATAAACCTGTTGAGGGAGGGCCTTGATTTACCAGAGGTCTCGCTCGTTGCAATCTTAGATGCAGACAAAGAGGGCTTCCTCCGCTCTGAGCGTTCTCTTATACAAACAGCCGGGAGGGCTGCAAGGAATATAAACGGAGAGGTAATTCTTTATGCAGACACAACCACAGGCTCAATGGAAGCTGCTATAAGAGAGACCACCAGGCGAAGAAGCCTGCAGGAGGCATATAACCGCAAAAACAAAATAACCCCCAAAACCATAAAAAAGGAAATAACAAACATTCTGTCCTCTATCTATGAGGCTGATTACTGGACTGTGCCTGCGGTGGCAGAGGAAAAAGTTGAATATGGCAATGAATCAATTATAAAAGGGCTTGAAGAAGAGATGAGGGAGGCTGCCAGAAATCTGGAGTTTGAAAGGGCCGCAAGGATTAGAGACAGGATTAAAGAGATAAAAAAGAAACAGGTTGAAATGGGGATAAAAGTATAAGAGCCAACGATAGAGGTAGGGAAAGCTGTCTCAGAATTTCTATAATCGACAGATTATTTAAGTTGAAAGTTGAAAGTTGAAAGTTGAAAGTGAAAAGTTATGTGATTTTAAACTCTTAACTTTTTATTATTAAGGTGTCGTATAGAAATTCTTCACCAGCCTTCCCTATCTCTATTTTTGGATTTCTAACGGGGTAAATTGACACTTAAATCACAGGAGAACTATAATTTCTTTATGATGATTAAAAAATTTATATCTACATTCCTTATTCTTACCCTTGTTTTGTCTCTCGGCATTGCCACAGGCGGTTATCTTGCCCTTGTCAAAGCAGTTCCGCGCATAGAGGAAATCAAGAATTACCAGCCTTCTGAAGGGACAAAGATATACGCAGACGAAGACACCCTTGTAGGGGAATTCAAGGTTGAGAAAGGCATATATGTACCCCTTAAGAAAATCCCCGAGCATCTGATAAGAGCAGTTATTGCAGTAGAAGACTCAAGGT
>JACROP010000092.1 GCA_016214385.1 Nitrospirota bacterium | reverse complement strand
TCTATGTATATGTCCTAATGAATAACCACGTGCATCTTCTGATTGAAACCCGGAAAACGCCCCTTTCAAAGATACTTCAGGGCATTAACCAGAGCTATACAGTATATTTCAACAGAAAGTACAATACCTCAGGCCATTTGTTTCAGGGCAGATATAAGGCAATACTCTGTGATAAGGATAAGTATCTGTTGGCGCTTGTAAAATATATACATCTTAACCCTGTAAGGGCGAAGATTGTTAAGAGCCCTGATGAGTATCGATGGAGCAGTCATCAGAGCTATGTTAGAAGATCCGACAAAAACGACATAATTGATGAAGATCAGGTATTAAGGATGTTTTCGGATGACAAGTCAAAGGCAAGAAAGCTTTATACGGCATTCATAAGCGAGGGCATACCTGTAAAGAAGGAAGACATATACCTGACAATAGACCAGAGGATACTTGGAGAAGAGGAGTTTGCAGATAAAATTATGGAAAAATGTAATGCAGATATAGGGCATAAAAGAAGAGAAAAAGAATACACATTATCACAAATAGCAATGGTCATAGAAAAGACATATGGCATAACGCGTAAACAGATGAGGGAAAAAGGGAAGGACAGGGAAATATCTTTATGCAGGAAGGTGCTCTGCCTCGTAGCCGATGAGTATGGTCATAAAGGGAAGGATATAGCCGGATATATTCATAAAGACCCGGCAATGATTTCAAGGCATCTGAAAGAGAAGGCTGATCTGAAGGAAGAGACCGAGAAGCTAATCCAAGTTTTAAAAAAAAATGTGAGGACAAATGTCAATAGTCAAGCCTGACCCGTATTTCCGTACGTATTTCCGTATTTCGGAATCCAGAATCTCTTGAATTTACAAGACTCTGGATTCCCGCTAAAAACATGCGGGAATGACACTTATGGTTATTTTAGAGTTTTTCAACAGGCTGTCAAGCCTGACCCGTATTTCCTGTATTTCGTATTTTTTTATCTTGTAAAATTTAAAAAAATTTGCTAAATGACTAATTGTATTGTAAAATTAATAAAAAGCAAATTTATTTATACGGAGGTAAAATATGCGAACCACCTTAACTGAAAGAGGGCAGACGGTTGTACCGGCTAAAATAAGAAAAAAATTTCATCTAAATGCCGACTCTAAAATCGAATGGGTAGTAGAGGGTAATGTAATTAAAGTAATTCCTATACCAAAAGATACTGTTAAGGCATTTGAAGGTGCTTTGAAGGGAAGCCTTGAGTTCAAAAAGTTTATCGAGGACAGACAAAAAGAAAGGAAAGAGGAATCTAAGAAGGGATAAATATGAAAGAATCATATACCTTAGACACCTCAGCAATTATGGCTTATTTTTTAGGAGAAAAAGGTAAAGAGGAGATATCGCTTATTCTTTCTAAGGCTAAAAAACAAGAGATAACAGTTTATGTCTCTTTTATGAGTTATATGGAAATCCTTTACAGAACATGGAAACTTTCCAATGAAGAAAAAGGGAAAAAAGCTTATATAATGCTAAGGAATCTGCCGGTTAAGGAAGTTACTCAGGATGAAGACTTACTTTTAAGAGCCGCTGCCATAAAGGCAACCAATTCTCTTTCTGTAGCTGATGCATGGATTGCAGCCACAGCCCAAAAAACAGGAACTACGCTTGTTCATAAAGACCCCGAGATGGATATTCTTAAGGGAATAAAACTAAAAAAAATATAGTTTCAAATTGTTAACCTCTAAACTTCTGACCCTGCAGTCACATCTTCGGAACGAATCTCCGATTTTTCTTTCTTTAGCTCAAACCTGAGACGTCCAGTATATACAGGAACAGCAAATTTAAGTAGTAAAGTATACAGCATCGCACCCGCTGCCCATACACCCATTGTTATGATTATCTCAGACATGGTAGGTGTGTATTCATAAATCTCTCCGAGGGTATCGGGGACAAAACCAGGGATTATAAGTCCCATGCCTTTTTCCACATAAATACCCATAATTATAAGGGCGCACCCTATATTGAGTGTAACGAAGTTCTCGCGGGTCTTCGGGAATAAGAAAAGTAAGAACGCTGTAATATTAAATAAAGTGGCTGTCCACATCCATGGTACAAACTTTGCCTTTCCATGCAGGCCAAAATAAAGATACTTGATGGGTTCTGAATGTATGCTGCCTGAATAGAACTCCTTGAATACCTCTGCCCCGAGCAGGAATAGATTTATGCCCATGGCATAGGCAATCAATTCTGCAATCTTGAAGATTGCACGGTTTTCTATCTCCACTTCCGATAGCTTTCTGATAATCTGAAAGAGAATGAGCATCAGGGCAGGGCCGGAGCAGAATGCCGATGCAAGAAATCTTGGGGCAAGGATTGATGCATTCCAGAATGGCCGGGCTGATAAACCGTTATAGAGGAATGCGGTTACAGTATGTATACTGACAGCCATGGGTATGGAAAGTATTATTAAAGGCCAGACCACAGACATTTTGTATTCCTTTCCAAGGGAAAGTCTGTATAAGACATAAAAGACTATGATTAGATTGATGGCAAGATAACCATTCAATACCAGTACATCCCACGCTAAAAGGGATGCTGGGAAGTTCATTGCCCCTATAGCAGGCAGGATATGCCATACCCGTGTTGGCTGACCGAGATCAACCATTATAAAGAGTATACACATGGTGATTGCAGTTATAGCGAGCATTTCCCCAAATAATGCTATTTCCTTTATGGGTTTAAAATTGTAGAGATAAGCAGGGATTATGAGTAATACAGCCGCTGCTGCAACACCAACGAGGAATGTGAAGTTTGAGATGTATAAACCCCACGAGACCTGATCCCTCATGGCGGTTGTTATAAGACCTCTGTTTAACTGGTCAATGTATGCGCTCACTCCCATGAGGATAAAGAATGACAGGAAGGCAAGCCAGCAATAGTATTTCTTATTCCCTATGGTAACCTGTCGTAGAGCTATAAAAAAATTTTTTACTATTCTTACTATATGAGCCATCTACCCCTCCTATAATCCATAAGCGAAGAAGTAATAAAACTTGGGATATGTATTTAAATCCTCTTTGAGTCTGAAGACCCTCTTGTGTTCAATGGCATATCTAATCTCACTATTCGGGTCAAGTAAATTTCCGAACTTTCTTGCACCAACAGGGCATATTTCTACACATGCAGGGTATTTTCCATTCCTTGTCCTCTGTATGCAGAATGTGCATTTCTCAACTGTTCCCCTATAGCGTGGGCGGTTTCCAAGATAATGTGTCTCTGGATTTAACTCCTCTTGCGGTACGTTCGGCTCTGCCCAGTTGAAATGTCTTGCCCCGTATGGACATGCAGCCATACAGTATCTGCATCCTATACACCAGTTGTAGTCTATCACTACTATGCCATCAGGTTCCTTCCATGTTGCCTGTGTTGGGCAGGCCCTCACACATGGTGGATTCTCGCACTGCTGACATTGGACAGGCATGTAGAAATACCCTGGCTCAGGCACCTGTGCCGGATTGTAGTATCTTTCAGAATTTTCAAGGTCAATCCATTTTTCGCCCTTTTTAAACCGAAGAACAGAGATCCAGTGTATCTGAGGGTCTCTGGACTGATTGTTCTCTTTTACGCAGGCATAGACACACCTTCTACAGCCGATACACCTCGAAAGGTCAAGCCCATAGCCGAATAAGACTCCTGGAATAGCTTTCTCATTGCCTACTTCAATCTCTTTTTTATACTTCTGCCCATATTCCTTCTCGAGACGCTCAATGACCTTCTTTATCTCGGTCTCGTTCATTTCCCTGAAGTGCTTCTGAAAAAACGCCTCCCAGAAAGAGGCGTCTGCTTTATTAAGAGGCAGTGCTGTGCCAGCCAGGCCGAGGGCAGCACCTTTTAGAAAGGCTCTTCTGTCAAGCTTAATGCCTAATGGATTACTACGTGTTCTCTTTGACATATTGTTAACCCCTAATCCTCCATCCTCTATTTTGAATTGTTAAATTTAAATTTTGCATTTTCATTTAATATCCGTTGGCTTTACTGGAGGAGGCAAAGGCTGGATTGGTTTAAACCTCGGTTCATGTGGCCAGTGGCAGTGGACACAGAGTAAATATTGTTTTTTCCCATCCCACATCCCTGTCCTCTTGCCGTGTAACCCTGTCTTCCAGTCGCGGAATACTACGCCATGGCATTGACCACAGATATAATATGACTCCTCAAAGCTTACTAACTTGCCATTGGCAAGTCTTAATTTGTCCCTGTCATCTGGATTATGGCAGTCAAAACACCATCCCCCAGGCATGTGTTTTAAAACAATATCCGTGTGAAATTGCTCAAGTTTTCTCTGTTTTCTGTTAACAGGCATATATTTATGGCACTGTGAGCATGGGAAAATTCCTTCGGAAAAAGGAGGCGGTGGAACAAAGAATTTCGGAATATCGCGTTCTGCCGGTTCTGCATAAGAGAACAAAAGAAATGAAAGCGGTGCGATTAATGCTGCTGAATAGATAAATTTTTTATATCTGCTTCCCAACATTCCTCAAAATCCCTTCCTTAAATATAATTCTGTTGAGAATTTTCAATTAAACCTGTCTAATTTACTTTAATTAATAAAAACATTTCAAGCTTTTTTTATTAGGGTTTCCTAACCCCGGCTAAAAAGCTGGACAAGAATCCAACAAACTACCTGACGGCCTCGATTCTTACAGCAATAGTTGGAGACTCTCCATTTATAGATAAACGGGTCAGTATATTTACCCTTGCATGTGGGAAATGCACAGGGACAAATACTATGCCTTCCAGGACCTCCTCAGAGATTCTGGCCTTGAGATATACCGAGCCCCTTCTTGATGTGACTTTTACAAAACTGTCGTCATGAACCCTGTATTTTTCCGCATCTACTTTGTTTATCTGAAGAAAGGCATCTGCTAAGACATGGCTCAGACTCTTTGACATAACTGAGAGTGCGCCTGAGTGCTGCATTATATTGCCAGTTACCATTGAGACAGGGAACTCTGTATCAGGGTTTTCTTCTAACAAATAAGGGACAGGGTTAAATGCCAG
>JACROP010000091.1 GCA_016214385.1 Nitrospirota bacterium | reverse complement strand
AATTTTCACATTACAATCTTCAATCCGCTGGTGGAGAGGGGAGGATTCGAACCTCCGAAGGCAGCGCCGGCAGATTCACAGTCTGCTCCCTTTGGCCGCTCGGGAACCTCTCCAAATAACTACAATGCCCTCTCCGCCTCAGGCGGATTCGCCGTGGCGAATAATCCTTTTCTGTTTTTACTAACAACTAATCACTAATAACTATTCACTGCTGTTCATGGAGCCGATGAGAGGAATCGAACCTCCAACCCGCTGATTACAAATCAGCTGCTCTACCGTTGAGCTACATCGGCATCCCGAAGCTTCGGGACAGGGATAAGACGCAAAAATCCCCTCCAAAAAGAACATAGTATAAAAAACTTTCCTTTTTTGGTCAACAATAATTATATCACCTGAGCTTTGTTTTTTACAAGCCTTTGAAATTTTTTATTATTTCCCCTGTCTCTGCCTTAAAATCTCAAAAATAACTACCCCTGCCGCCACAGAGACATTTAATGAATTGAGCCTCCCGAACATCGGGATGCTTATAAGGGCATCACAGGACTGCCGGATAGTCTTCCTGAGCCCCCTGCCTTCAGAGCCGAAGACAATGGCAAGAGGCACGTTTAAGTCCTCTTCCCATAAATTTTTTGGGGCATTAAGGTCAGCTCCGTAAATCCATATGCCTTTTTCGCGCAAGACTTCCATTGCCCTTTTGAGATTAGATACCTTAACTACTGGCACATATTCAATCGCACCCGCAGAAGTCTTGGCCACAGTAGGCCCAAGATCAACTGCTCTGTGGGACGGTATTATAATGCCCTGAACTCCCCCGGCCTCAGCAGTTCTTAAAATGGCGCCGAGGTTTCTCGGATCCTCCAGTTCATCGAGGAGTAAAAAAAGTGGTAGCTTACCTTCTTTTTGTGGTATATCTACAATTTCTTCCAGGGATACGTATTCCGTGGACGCTATTTCTGCAACGACCCCCTGTAACCCCTTTCCGTGAAATCGTTTATTGAAAGCTTCTCCCGGCAATACCCTGAACTCAATATGATTCAGTCTGGCAAGAGTAAGGACTTCTGAAAGTCTTTGATCCCGCCTGCCTGCCGTTATGTATATGCGACTTATCGTCCTCTGACCAGCCCTCAAAGCCTCAAGAACCGGGTTAAGGCCAAAGATCAGATCCATCAAACCTTAACCTTCCAGTCCGTTTTATCCTTTTTGTCCTCAAGGAGAATCCCTGACTCTTCGAGCTCCCTTCTGATAATATCTGCTGCTGCCCAATCCTTTCTGTATCTGGCTTCCTGCCTCTCATGAATCCTCGAAAGAATCTCAGCCTCTGAAAGAGGAATCCCCTTCATGTCTTTAAGGGCAAGGTACCACTCTTTTGGTGTCCGCCTGAAAAGGTTAAAAACCCTGCCGGCATCCAGTATTGCATTGAGGGCATTAATTACGAGCTGTCTTGCCTTTTCGCCAGTCGGTACGACTCGATTCCGAGAAGGCATGCTGTCAAGGAAGCGATTTATTTCTCTTACAAGTTCAAAAATATATCCGAGGGCAAGGGCAGTATTAAAATCATCGTCCATAGCAGAATCGAACTTCCCTTTAAAGCTGTCAATGGTCTCTTCAAAGGTCTTATCTGAGGACACAGAAACTGCCACTGAGGAGATTTTTTCTCCAGCAGAATCGCCTCTAACAGAAAGAAAATCATCCATCCTTATTCTGGTTGCATAAAATCTATCCAGCGAAGCCTCAGCCTCTCTCAGTTGCTCATCAGAAAACTCAATCGGTTGTGCAGCCAGTATTTAACAAATGGTTTACCTGTAAAGGCTTCGCTCTGGGTTATTTCATTTTCATGATGGGGAAAAATTAAATCAGCCCCTCCGCCATGAATATCAAAACTCTCGCCGAGGTGTTTTATAGACATTGCAGTGCACTCGATGTGCCATCCAGGCCTTCCTGTCCCCCATGGGCTTTTCCATGCTGGCTCGCCTTCCTTTGAAGCCTTCCACAGGGCAAAATCCATGGGGTCTCTCTTCCTCTCATTTATCTCCACTCTTGCCCCGGCAAGCATCTCATCCTTTTCCCTTTTGGAGAGTTTTCCGTATCCTGAGAATTTACTTACCTCAAAGTAAACATCCCCATCTACAGTATAGGCAAACCCTTTCTCAATCAAAGCCTGGACTATATCTATTATCTCCTTTATATGTTCGGTTGCCTTTGGCTCTATATCTGCCCTTTCCACGCCAAGCCTCCCCATATCGCGGTAGTACTCTTCTGTATATTTTTTCGCAACATCTTCCACAGACATTTTTTCCGCCGCTGCCTTTGCTATTATCTTATCGTCTATATCAGTGAAGTTGCGGACATACCTCACCTCAAAACCCTTATACTGCAGGTACTTTCTTATCACATCAAATACTATGGCGCTCCTGGCGTGGCCGAGGTGGCATCTGTCGTATACTGTCACCCCGCAGGCATACATGCCCACCCTTTTAGGAACAATGGGGATAAACTCTTCTTTCTTGCCTGTAAGGGTATTGTGAATTCTTATTGTACTGCCTTTTCCCTCCAATTTTTCAATCCTTTTCTCAAGCTCTAAAATGTATTCCTCAAGCCTTTTAAACTTATCCTCAAGAGGGTCAGGTAAATGGACATGGTCGAGCATCTCAACAGGGCCTTCCTGAAGAATCTTCACAACCTTTTTCTTTATAACCCTGCCAGGGATGCCTACGACTATTGAATTCTCAGGCACAGAGTTGAGTACAACAGAATTAGCGCCTATCTTAACATAATCACCAATTGTTATTGCCCCCAGAATCTTGGCTCCGGCACCAACAACAACGTTTCTGCCGAGAGTTGGGTGCCTTTTGCCTTTTTCCTTGCCTGTGCCACCGAGGGTCACTCCCTGATAGAGCAGTGCATTCTCTCCGATTTCAGCGGTCTCACCAATTACAACTCCCATGCCGTGGTCTATGAAAAATCCAGGGCCTATCTTTGCAGCAGGGTGGATTTCAATGCCTGTAAAGAACCTGCCTATGTGGGAGAGAAGTCGCGGGATTACAGGGGTTCCAATGTTCCAGAGAAAATGGTTAATCCTGTGAAGCAGTATTGCATGGAACCCGGGATAGGCAAAAATCACCTCCAGGGCGCTCCTCGCAGCAGGGTCCTTCTCAAAGACTGCTTTGTAATCCCTTTTTATATCACTCCAGAAGCCCATCACTCTATTTTCTTCCTCAACAGACAAACCGCATAGGCTGCTATTCCCTCTCCCCTTCCTGTAAAACCCATGCCCTCATTTGTCTTTGCCTTAATGTTTATCAGTCCGGATGGGATGCCGGATTTGGATATGGCGTCTTTCATTGATTCGATATAAGGTGAGAGCTTCGGCCTTTCTGCAATAACAGTTGTATCGACCCATGAAATCTCAAATCCATTTAACCCTGCAAGCTCGATTACGTATTTAAGCAACTCTATGCTTGAGGCGTTTTTCCATTGCGGGTCAGTATCAGGAAAGTGTTTGCCTATATCTCCAAGGCCGAGAGCGCCTATAACAGCGTCAATAATTGCATGGCTGAGGACATCGGCGTCAGAGTGGCCGAGGAGGCCTTTATCAAAAGGAACCTCTATGCCCCCGAGAATCAGTCTTCTGCCCTCGCTAAGTCTATGAGCGTCATAACCAAAACCTATCCTCATATCACTTATTTTTCATTTCTCATTTCACACTTTTACTCATTCTGCTTATCAGGAATTCTGCAAGGATAAGGTCATCGCGTGTGGTTATCTTTATATTAAGAGGAGAGCCCATGATTATCTTAATCTTCCCGCCAATTCTCTCAACAAGTGCTGCATCATCTGTGGCAAAGAAATTTTCCTCATAAGCCTTTTGATAGGCCAGCTTCAGGACATTTAATGGAAAAACCTGAGGGGTTTGAATAGCCCAGAGCCTTTCTCGATCCATAGTCCTTGAAACAAAACCGTCTTGTCCCACTTCTTTTATTGTATCCCTGATTGGCACGCCAACCACAATATTGTCAACATCTTTAGCGTGATAGATTGCCTCCTCGATAAGCTCTACATCAACAAAGGGCCTTACCCCATCGTGAACAATAACTAAATCCCCCTGTTCAATAAGGTTTAAGGCGTTATAGACAGAATCCTGCCTCTCTTTGCCTCCAGGGGCAATCTTCTTTATTTTGCTCAACCCATAGGACTCAACAAGTTCAAGCCCTGTCTCAAGGTCTTCTTCCCTCAAGACAGGGACTACCTCGGTAACAGCTTCTGCCTTTTGAAGCTTCTGAAGCGTATGAATCAATAGAGGGATCCCGCCAAGCTCTACAAAAGTTTTCCTGCCTGTAGTACCAAACCTTTTGCCAATGCCTGCTGAAGGAACTATAGCAATTACTTTCGCCTTCATCCCTCTCTTGCCATCCTGTACTCTTCTCTTTCTACCTCTTCCTTGAGTTTTCCAAAAATCATTTTGCCTGCAGTCGTCTGGAGCACACTCGTAACAGTTATATCGATGTTTCTACCGATAAGCCTCCTCGCATTCTCAACAACTACCATTGTCCCGTCATCCAAATAGGCAACACCCTGACTCGACTCCTTACCTTCTTTAAGCACAAAAACATTCATGGCCTCGCCAGGCAATACAACCGGTTTAAGGGCATTTGCCAGCTCATTAATATTCAGCACCGTTACGCCCTGAAGTTCAGCCACCTTATTCAGATTGAAATCATTTGTTATGATTTTACCATTCATCTTTTTAGCCAGGGCAACCAATTTTGAGTCCACCTCTTTTATCTTTGGAAAATCCTCATCCACTATCTTTACGGTAAGGTTTGACATCTTCTGTATCCTATGCAGGACATCAAGTCCCCTCCTGCCCCTCGCCCTCTTTAAAGAATCTGGAGAATCAGCAACGTGCTGGAGCTCCTGAAGAATAAACTGCGGGAGGATAAATGTTCCCTCTACAAAACCTGCTTCACAGACATCAGCGATCCTGCCGTCTATTATGACGCTGGTATCAATAATCTTCTGGTTCTCCTCGACACCACCGCCTCTAAAGACCTTAATGAGATTTGGCATGGCGAGGCTGCTGCCTTTTTTGAGGCCTAAAAGAAGACCGCTATATCCTAAGAGAGAATTCAGTATAACAGAGATATAAAGGCCCTCTGCGCCAGTGAAAAAAGACTTAACCGGATAGTAAATAAGATTTGCAAGAATAAGCCCCATAGACATTCCGATGAGGCCGCCGAGTATCGTAGCCAATCCAGCCTTACTAAAAAGAAACTCTAAAATAAGACCGAGGACGCCTATGCCAAAGCCTATTGCAATCCCCTCATACGGCATCCCTTCTCTGAGACCGAAGAAATACCCGCCTATTACAAAAAAACCTAAAAAAACAATTCTGAAAAGCACTATTTCACCCCCTTCCTTTAACTATATGCTTTGAGGGTAACATAAAATTTCTTGCCACCCCTGTTGACATATAAGAGTAATGTATCGCCCTCTTTTATCCGTGAGGCAATCCCATTAAAATCCCTCGAATTATTGATTCTCTTCCTGTTTATTTCCTGAATTACATCTCCTCTTTTAAGGCCAATCTCTTCAGCCGGGCTACCTGGCTCCACACGTATAATCACAACTCCCTGTTCTCCTCTGGGCAGTCTTAACTGTTTAACAACCTCCTGCGTTATATCCATTATATGCAGGCCAACAAGGGCGCTTTCTTTTGATGCTTCTTCTACATCGGGCTTTACTTCAGAAACTTCTTTTGGGAGCTCAGCGATGGTTGCTTCAACATTAATCGTCTTTCCATCTCTTATTATTTTAATTTTGATACTGCTACCAGGGGAGGTCTGGGCAACCATATTTCTCAGGTAGCCGACATCCTCTATTGTCTTACCATTAAATTCCAGAATGACATCTCCTCTTCTGACTCCAGCTTTTTCTGCAGGGCTCCCTCTGAAGACCTCGCTAACAAGAGCGCCTTTCAGACTTTTAAGTCCAAATTCCCTGCCCAGTTCGGGTGTAATCTCCTGGATACTGACCCCAAGCCAGCCTCTGGTAACCTTTCCACTTTTAAGTAGCTGTTCCATTATCAGGCGGGCCATATTGCTGGGCACTGCAAAGCCTATGCCCTGATAGCCTCCACTTTTTGAAAATATCGCCGTAGTTATACCGATAAGCTCTCCATTTATATTCACAAGGGGACCGCCAGAATTACCAGGGTTTATAGCCGCATCAGTCTGAATAAAATCTTCATAATCCGCAATCCCCACATTTGCCCGCCCAACAGCGCTTATTATCCCCATGGTAACTGTATGGCTCAATCCAAATGGGCTGCCAATAGCAAGGACAAATTCCCCGACCTGGAGTTTGTCTGAATTACCCCATGGTATTACCGGAAGACCATTCGCCTTTATTTTTATAATTGCAAGGTCTGTCTTTGGGTCGGAGCCAACAACTTTACCCTTAAAATCCCGTTTGTCTATAAGGGTAACTTTTATTTCATCAGCCTCTTCTACCACATGGTAGTTTGTGACTATATAGCCGTCTGGAGAGACTATAACGCCTGAGCCAAGGCTCCGCTCTTTCCACCGCTTCGGCGATTTAAAATTGTGAAAAGGCTCTCCAGAAAAATCTCCGGATGGGCCTTCAAAATAAGGTGCAAACGGAGATAAACCTTTTTTAACACTCTTCGTCGCAGATACGTTAACAACAGAGGGGCCAACAGACTTTACTATATCAGAAAATGCCTCTCCTGTCCTTTTCAGTTCCTGCGGTACTTTCGGGGGATAAACCTGAGGGAAGGGTTTGTATATATAAAACAGGGCATCCCAGTTAGTACCTATAAAAACCCCTAAAACTATTGATATTAAAACAAGAATTATAATAGTCCGTTTCTTCATTTCTAAATTATAACTCTAAAGGTTTTACCTTGTAAAGAGTTTGAATTGCGTCATCTAAAATGTAACCAAGACCTTAGTCTACGTGTCATTCTGGCTTGTCCCTTTCCTGTCATTGCGGCTTGTCCGCAATCTTTCTTCCAAAAAGACTCCAGACAAGCTGGAGTGACAAAAGAGAGAAGGATTCCGAACCGATCCCGAAGCTTCGGGACAAGAGCAGGAAGGATTTCTGACAAGCAGGAAGGATAACAATAAAAACAAAGGTTCAACTTTTAGATACCTGTAGCTTGCTGCAGAGAGGTTCATTAAGGGAGCTTTAGCCTTCCAACACATCTCCTCATAAAACTATAAGCCCTTCTCTTTCCGCAGCTTGATTCAGTCTGGTATCATTGCTTGAAAAATGTATCTCGGTCCTGATTTTACTTTTCAGATTGAGGGCGGAGGCCAAATGAATGGAATCAAAACCCCTGAGGAGATATTTTTCCGCAATGTCACCAGCAGACCTTATCAATCCATCCGTAATTTCGATGACAAAATAGCTTTCCCAGTCGCGGTTTAAATCATCGACGATTTTTCGCAGTGTGTTAACAGAGAAACCATCTTCCTTCTGTTTCCTTGCGAAAGCAGACCTTGCTTCTGTATATGCTATTTTTGAGGTGGAAATGGCCGTTGCACCATGTGCTATCTTCCTGATTTTCTCAGAACCAATCTCTTCAACGTACAATTTAACC
>JACROP010000090.1 GCA_016214385.1 Nitrospirota bacterium | reverse complement strand
GGGAATGACGTGTCATAGTTTAGCTTATTACTGGGGTTATCCCTGGCACATCTAAACCTACACTTCTCTTTGCGGGAATGAGGTGTCATAGTTTAGCTTATTACCCGTAAAAAGTTCCCCCATTTTTTGTTTTTTTGTCCGTCATTCCCGCGAAGGCGGGAATCCATTTTCTCATTTTCCCAAAACAATCAACTACCACTTCGTAATAACAGTTTTGCCTTTCTCTTAAAGACTTGTCCTCGGTTATACCCTATTTCTGGGGGAACTCCTGCCGGGATAACCCTTGCTACTATACACCAGAACCATTAAAATATTAAGGAGGTGAAAGTTGCGAGAGTCGCATAGGTTTATAGATGAATTTATCGCTTTTCTGAAAGCAGAGCGCAATGCGTCAATACATACTATCAGGGCTTATAAAAAGGATCTTGACGGGTTTGCTGCCTTCGCAGATAAGAACCCGAAAGGTATTGATAAACTCGATATCAGGGGGTACCTTGCAGCACTGCATCAAAGCGAACTTAAAAAATCCTCCATATCAAGGAAGCTCGCCACAATAAGGTCATTCTTTAAATATCTCCACAGAGAAGGCCATATAAAGAAAAATCCTGCAAAACTCGTATCAAGCCCGAAGACACCAAAAATCCTGCCTAAGTTCCTTACAATAGATGAGATTGTCTCCCTGATGGAGGTATCTGAAGGAGAAGATTTTAGCCACGCAAGGGACAGGGCAATCCTCGAACTTCTATACTCCTCAGGGCTCAGGGTCTCGGAACTTTCCAATCTTGATATCAGCGATATAGATATAAAAGATGGCCTGCTGAGGGCAAAGGGAAAAGGGAAAAAAGAACGCATAGTGCCTATAGGTTCCAAGGCAATTGAGGCCATTGAAAACTATCTGCTTGAAAGAGCCCTGTCAAAGAAAAAATCCCTGGCCTTATTTTTAAACAAAAGCGGCGGGAGGTTGACAGACAGGACAGTAAGACGTATAGTAGAAAAATACGGGAAAATGGCCACTCTAAAAAGTCGTATTGGACCTCACACTTTGAGGCATACTTTCGCAACACATTTGCTTCATGGAGGAGCAGATCTGAGGTCAATTCAAGAGTTACTTGGACATTCCTCCCTGTCAACAACCCAGAAATACACTCATTTAGACATTGCTCATTTGATGGATGTATATGACAGGGCGCACCCCAGGGCTAAGAAGGGATGAGAGATTACATGCTTCATGGAACTACGATTCTATGTATCAGGAAAGGTGGAAAGGTTGCCATAGCAGGAGACGGCCAGGTCACCATGGGCCAGACCGTATTAAAACACAATGCAAAAAAGATTCGGACAATGTATAACGGCAATATTATTGCAGGTTTTTCAGGGGCAACTGCTGATGCCCTAACCCTCTTTGAAAAATTTGAGGCAAAGCTCGAAACATACAGGGGCAATATAACAAGGGCTGCAGTAGAGCTTGCAAAAGACTGGAGGACAGACAAGATACTAAGAAGACTTGAAGCCCTTCTTATTGTTGCCGATAGGGAACATACATTTATAATCTCGGGCAATGGCGATGTACTGGAGCCTGAGGATGGCATTGCCGCTATAGGCTCTGGCGGCCCTTATGCCCAGGCAGCGGCAAAAGCCCTCATGACACACACTGATTTTGAGCCAAAGGCAATTGTCGAAGAGGTAATGAAGATTACATCAAAAATATGCATCTATACTAACGAACAGATTTCTATTGAGGAGTTAAATGGATAACCTCACACCAAAAAAGATAGTTGAAGAACTTGATAAATACATCATCGGTCAGCATAAGGCAAAAAAGGCAGTAGCCATTGCCCTGAGAAACCGATGGAGAAGGCAGAGACTCTCAGAGGAATTAAAGGACGAGGTTTTGCCCAAGAACATAATCATGATAGGCCCTACCGGTGTCGGCAAGACCGAGATTGCGAGAAGGCTTGCAAGGCTTGCGCAGGCACCATTTATAAAAGTCGAGGCCTCAAAATTCACAGAGGTTGGATATGTGGGCAGAGACGTAGAATCAATGATTCGGGACCTTACAGAGTTAGCGGTTAATATGGTTAAAACTGAATACATGGAGAAGGTTCACGAAAAAGCACAGGGACTTGCAGAAGAGAGAACACTTGACCTCCTGCTGCCGCCACCAAGGCCAGTCAGGGGAATATCAGCCCCAGAAATAGCCGAAGAAAAAGAGCAGCATAAAGAAACCAGGGAAAAATTAAGGGCACAGTTAAAAAGTGGGAAACTTGATAATAAATATGTGGACCTTGAGGTCAGAGAAAAAATTATGCCTTTTGGAATTATTTCAAATGTCGGTATGGAAGAGCTTGAAATAAACCTCAAGGAGATGCTCGGAAGCTTTCTCCCGGAAAAAACAAAGAGGCGAAAGGTAAAAGTGCAGGAGGCATTAAGAATCCTCGCACAGGAAGAGGCAAACAAGCTGATTGATATTGACAAAGTCATAAAAGAAGCAATAGAACGCACAGAGCAGTCAGGAATTATCTTTATTGATGAGATTGACAAAATTGCAAGCAGGGGTGCTACCTATGGCCCTGATGTCTCAAGGGAAGGTGTGCAGAGGGATTTGCTTCCAATAGTTGAAGGCTCTACTGTAACAACAAAGTATGGCCCCGTAAGAACTGAACACGTATTATTTATCGCAGCCGGCGCCTTCCATGCAGTAAAGCCCTCAGACCTGATCCCTGAGATGCAGGGCAGATTCCCTATCAGGGTAGAGCTTGAGGCCCTTGGAGAGGATGAATTTATAAGGATACTGCAGGAGCCACGAAATGCACTTATCAAGCAGTATATTGCCCTTCTCGATACCGAAGGAGTTAAAGTCGCATTTTCTGAAGATTCTATACGGGAAATTGCCTCTATCGCTGCCATAGTGAATGAAAAAACCGAAAACATAGGTGCAAGGAGACTTCATACCGTCCTGGAAAAACTCCTTGAAGACATATCCTTCGAGGCCCCTGAAAGAAAAAATGGAGAATTAAGAATAGATGCAAAATATGTGAAGGATAAATTGAGCGATATAGTAAAGGATGAGGACCTGAGCAGATATATACTTTAAGAGGTAAGTAACTCTCGGTAAGCGGGGTCAAGGTCTTGACAGCCTGTTGAAAAACGAGCAAAATTCCTTAAATGTCATTCCCGCATGTTTTTAGCGGGAATCCAGTTCTTGTAAATTCAACAGGTTCTGGATTCCTGCTTTCGCAGGAATGACAAGTTATAGTATGAATAAATACTTTTTCAACAGGCTATCAAGACTCATTGTTACCACGATTCTTACAATCCTTATAATATTCATCATCTCTTGCGCTCCCTCCCGTTATGAAAGATACCCCGAGGCGAGCTATACCTCTGCCTCCTGGTATGGCCCGGATTTTCACGGAAGGCCTACAGCTTCAGGTGAAAGGTTTGACATGTATTCCAGAACATGTGCCCACAGAGAGCATCCATTCGGTACAAAACTCAGAGTTACAAATCTGTCGAATGGGAAGTCTGTCGATTGCATTGTAAATGACAGGGGGCCTTTTGTGGCTGGCAGAGACCTTGACCTCTCATATGCTTCGGCAAAAGAGATCGGACTTATCGGTCCCGGCACAGGCAAGGTCAGAATAGATGTCCTGGGAAGAGAAAGCAGGTACAAAGGCGCGGTACGAGTCTCCGACACTGTCAGCGTAGCAGCTCCAAAAGGGCCATTTGTGGTTCAGGTTGGCTCCTTTAAAGAACATCAAAATGCCATCCGTCTTAAAACAGCCCTTGAATTAAAATACAGAGGGGTTTATGTTGAAGAGACCTTCTTAGATGGTGAGAAATATTTCAGGGTCAGGCTGGGAAAGTTTAACAGCAGTAAGGATGCCTATTCCCTGGCAAATACCCTCGCGGAGGAAGGGTATAAGGTTATAATTGTGAAGTAAGTTTAATCCGTGTTTTGAACACGCATAGCAAGGATTGGGTTCATCGCTCAGTATTAGAGTAACTATAAAAAAAGGAGACCATGGAGAAACTCATCGAAAAGGCCAATGTCCTTATAGAGGCACTGCCTTATATACGGAACTTTTACGGCAAGACATTTGTGATTAAATACGGCGGAGCAGCCATGGTTGAGGAAAAACTCAAGAATGCATTTGCCCAGGATGTGGTGCTTATGAATTTTATAGGTATCCGGCCTGTAATTGTCCATGGCGGCGGTCCGAAAATAAGTGCAATTATGGAAAAAATGGGCAAGAAACCAACCTTTATCCATGGCCAGCGATTTACAGATAAAGAGACAATGGACATTGTTGAGATGGTCTTAGGGGGCCTTATAAACAAAGAAATCGTATCCCTTATAAACCGCCATGGCGGCCGTGCCATTGGCCTGAGTGGAAAGGACGGCTCTCTCATTAAGGCCAAAAAGAGGTTAGTCAGGAAAGTCTCGGAAGAAACAGGAGTGTCTGAGATAATCGATCTCGGACTTGTTGGAGAGGTTACATCTGTAAATCCAAAAATTCTATATTCGATGGAAAAGGACGGTTTTATCCCTGTGATTGCTCCGATAGGGGTAGGGCCTAAAAACGAAACCCTCAACATAAATGCAGACTATATTGCAGGCTCCATAGCTTCAGCCCTCAAGGCTGAAAAGCTAATACTTCTTACGGATGTAAATGGAATAATGGATAATAACAAAAAGCTCATACCTACAATAAACAGGTCGAAGATAAAGGCCTTCATATCAAAAGGTATAATTTCAGGCGGTATGCTGCCAAAAGTCCAGGCGTGCCAGAACGCCCTTAAGGAAGGAGTCGGGAAAACACATATAATTGACGGCCGTATCCCCCACGCCCTGCTTTTAGAGATTTTCACAAAGAAGGGCATCGGCACAGAGATTGTAAAATAAAATCACGAATTCGGTTATTCTTATTGGGGTCAGGTCTCGGCAAACTCATTGGCGCGGCAGGTTAGCCGGTTGTTAGACATTACCGTGATGGCTCTTTTATTACCCAAGTACGATTTTAGCGATTTTAGGGTCAGGTC
>JACROP010000089.1 GCA_016214385.1 Nitrospirota bacterium | reverse complement strand
GTTGGCAGAAAGGTCACAAAGAGAGGAATTACCAGTGCAGAGGCAATTCCTAAAAGAATGCCGGCAGAGCCGCCAATAAGGCTGAGGGTTACTGATTCTGTGAGAAACTGAAGGAGAATGTCTCTGTATTTTGCACCAACTGCCTTTCTTAAGCCAATCTCTCTTGTCCTCTCCCTTACAGAGACGAGCATTATATTCATTATACCAATACCGCCGACTATCAGGGAAATGGCTGCAATGCCAGCAAGGACAGCGGTCATAATGTTGAGGACCTTTGCCATGGCCTCAAGCATCTCATCCTGGCTCATTATTGTAAAATCCTCTTTATTGGCATGCCTCTTCATTAAAATCCCCTTTATCTCATTGATGGCATCTTGAATCTCCTCAGAACTCTTTACTTTTGTAACTATCTGGAAAAGGCTATCTGTATCAAAAAACTCCTGTGCTGTTGTGGTCGGAATAAATACAACATCGTCGAGGTCAAGCCCGAGGGTAACACCCTTTTTAGCCATCACACCGATTACCCTGAACCTCGAATCCCCTATTGTTACACACCTTCCCAGAGGATTGGCATCTCCAAAGAGCTCCCTCTTTACTGTCCTTCCGAGGACGCAGACCCTTCTTTTAGTCTCAACATCAGCCTGAGAAATGTAAGAGCCAAGCTCGGACTGAAGGTTTCTTACATAAAAATAATCCTCCGTAGCGCCGACAACTGTGGTATCCCTGCTCTGGTTAAGAAATTTTACCTTGCTCGTCCCGAGGGCAATTGGGACAGCATTGCTCAGGTATTTCGAACGCCTTTCCAGGGCCTCAGCATCGGCTATTGTAAGTTTTCTCGTGGTCCCGGCGGCCGGAGGATGGAAGCCACCCCTCGTGGCTACTTTACCTGGAAGGACTACAAGGATATTTGTCCCTAAGTTGCTCAGTTCCCTGTGTATGTAGTTTCTTGCACCCGTTCCTATGGACACCAGAAGTATTACAGCAGTAACACCTATGATCACACCGAGCATCGTAAGGGATGAGCGGACTTTATTGCTCAGGAGGGAGTCTTTCGCTGCCCTCAGGACTTCACTGGCTTCCATTCATAATCCTCCCATCTTTCATGTTTATCACTCTCCTGGCGTGTCTGGCCACATCGGATTCATGGGTTACCATTATTATAGTTACTCCTTCAGTATTCAAGCCCTCAAAGATACGCATGATTTCCACCCCTGATTGGCTGTCCAGATTTCCTGTTGGCTCATCTGCAAGAATGACAGCAGGTCTCATAACAAGAGCCCTCGCAATGGCAACTCTCTGCTGCTCACCACCGCTCAGCTCATTCGGGTGGTGCTCTATCCTGTGCTCAAGGCCAACTTTTCTTAAAACCTCAAGAGCCCTTTCTTTCCGCTCTTTTGGTGCAATATCGCTGTAAATCATCGGGAGTTCAACATTCTTGGAGGCTGAAAACCTCGGCAGGAGATTAAAGGTCTGGAAGACAAAACCTACTCTTCTGTTCCTCATCTCTGCAAGTTCATTGTCTGTCATTACTCCAATATCTATACCTTCAAAGTGATATGTGCCAGAGGTTTGCCTGTCAAGGCAGCCTATGATATTCATCAGTGTGGATTTTCCTGAACCTGACGGCCCCATTATTGCGATAAACTCTCCTCTCTCAATATTGAGGTCTATGCCCTTTAATACCTCAAGGGGCATTTTACCAAACATATAGGTTTTGTTGATTCCCTTGAGACTAATCAACAATCTTTACACTTACCCCTTCTTTAAGCCCTGGTTTATCAGGAGTAATAATAACCTTCTCACCCTCCTTGATGCCCTCTTTTATCTCTGTGAAATTCCAGTTATGAACGCCAATTGCCACCTTCCTCTGCTTAGCCTTATTCCCTTCGATAACAAAAACAAATTTTTCCTTTCCTTTTTCCATCACCGACTGAGTTGGAACTACAAGGGTGTTTTCTGCCTCGCCAGTTATTATCTCAATATCAGCGGACATGCCAGGTTTTAAGACCAGGCCCTTCTCCTCCACTGAAACTCTCACCTCAAATGTCCTTGTCTCCTGTTTTACACCTATAACAATCGGGGATACCCTGATTACTCTGCCATAAAAGACCTTCCCGAGATAAGCATCCATCGTTACCCTCGCTGCCTGGCCAACCTTGACC
Source organism: Nitrospirota bacterium (assembly GCA_016214385.1). Classification (NCBI taxonomy): domain Bacteria; kingdom Pseudomonadati; phylum Nitrospirota; species Nitrospirota bacterium. The sequence goes on along the minus strand of JACROP010000089.1, from coordinate 5,116 downwards.
ATATCTACGTCCACCTCATCTATCGGTGCCTTGATGTATAGAGTCTCGGGATTGACAACTGTTGCAATTATTGGCCCGGGGGCTGCCATGTCACCGACCTCCACAGGCCTTGTCGAAACAACTCCGGCTATTGGCGTTTTAATAAAAGAATAGTTGTAATGCAGTCTTGCAAGATCCCTCGCAGCCTTTGCCTCTATCATCTGGGCCTCGGCAAATTTTAACTCCTCTTTCGCTGAATCATAATTTGCCTTTGCCACTTCATATTTACTTTCAGACGAATCTACTTCCATCAAAGGCACTATCCCTTTTTTATAAAGCTCTTGCATTCTCTGAAGGTTTTTTTCAGCCTCTTCCTTCTGAGCCTTTGTCTTTGAAATATTAGCAGCAACCCCTGAAACCCGCGCCTCTGCTGATACATAAGCCGCCTCAGCCTTCCTCAGGTTAGCCTCCACTTCAAAGACATCGAGCATGGCTATCATATCACCTGCCTTTACCCTGTCTCCTTCTTCAACATAGAGATTTGTGATCCTGCCCTGTCGCTGGGCTGTAATCCTGACCTCTTCTTCGGCTTTGACCGTGCCTGTTGATGTGGCAGTAACTGTAATTTCAAGATGCTGCTTTTTTACCTCTATAGCTCTGACTGAGACAGTGTTGAATCTTGCCCTGTAAAAAATAAAACCTGTGATTACAATTACTATAATTACAGCCCAAAACCTAAACCTCTTGTAGAAAGTTCTCAAAGAAATCCCCTTAATTTTTATATAAATTTATAGTATATTACATAATATTACATGAGAAAAAATAATGCGTCAATTTAAGGATATTTTGCTAATTGTTTTATTTTTCTCTGTTTTTCTCGTTGTAGCAGCTCTGTCCCCACAGGGGAAAGGTTAGGTGGTGGGGAGCAAACTCATAACGGGCGGTTAGCTCAGATGGGAGAGCGCCACGTTCGCAACGTGGAAGTCAGGGGTTCGAATCCCCTACCGTCCACCAGATTGAATTTGGAAGGTTTTCCGCCTCGTCCCTCGACTCATCTCGGGCGAATATAAACCTGTTTATTTGATCATTGGCCATTTCATTTTGATAAAAGAACGGTGAGTCTATATGGATTGTCAATATTGTTAAATAGTGATATATTTTTTATGAGAGGTAAGTGGACAAAGAAGGCGTTAGCTACAATGTGCTCAAACATTCAGAGGCATTTACTGCTCAGGAGATCGCTGCCTCAATGCACGTGCCAGGCAAAGAGATGGCCAAAGTTGTCATCATAAAAGGTGATGAACGGTATGCCATGGGTGTCCTTCCTGCAAGCTACAGGGTTGATATGGACATGCTCAAGAAAGTTCTGAATGCGAAAAAAATAAGATTGGCCACAGAAGAAGAGTTTGGAAATCTATTTCCTGATTGTGAGGTCGGTGCAATGCCTCCATTTGGAAACCTCTATGATATTGACGTATATATAGATAAAACCCTTTCAGAGGATGAGGAAATAGTCTTTCTCGGTGGCGACCATATAGAGTCAATAAAAATGAAATATAAAGACTACGCCGCACTTGTAAAACCTGTTATAGCTGAGTTCGGGATAAAATCACACTGAATTAGATTGAACACCCAGCAAGTCCTATGATATCAATTAGAACCTTATTTTTGTGTCTTTTACTCTTCCTTATTTCCTGCGCAGTGAATCCTGTTACAGGTGAGCGGGAATTTATGCTCGTAAGCGAGAATGAAGAACTCACCCTCGGCAAAAACGCAGCACCCTCTTTGAACTGGGGCTTTGGTGGACGCTACCATGACCCTGAACTTGAAGCGTATCTTGAAGGTATTGTTAGACGCATCTGGCAGAACTCAGAAAGGCCACACCTTCCGATGAAATTTTCCATACAGAATACCTCAATCCCGAATGCCTTTGCCCTGCCGGGTTATGTGGCAATTACACGGGGACTTCTGAGCGAGCTTGAAAATGAGGCACAGTTTGTAGCAATCATGGGCCATGAGGCAGGCCATGTGATGGCGCGACACACAGCCCAGAGAGTATCCCTCGGCACACTCCAGCAATTCGGCCTGATTATCGGAGGAGCAGCGCTTGAAGGCAAGCGCGGAGGCGATGCCCTGCTCACCCTCGGTGCTGTTGGAAGCGGGTTAATCCTCCTCAAATACGACAGGAGCCAGGAGCTTCAGGCAGATCGGCTCGGGGTTAAATATATGGCAAGGCTCGGCTATAATCCTTACGAAGCCCTGACAGCCCACAGAAGGCTTGAAATTGCAATAGATAATTACCTCAAAAGGGCAGGAAAGACCAGAAGGGAGGATACCTTTATCAGCGAGCTACTGTCAACCCATCCGAGGGCAGCAGTCAGGATAGAGGAGATTCAAACAATGGTAAAGGAATTGCCTCCGTATACTATTCAGCAAGTCGGAGACTCGACTCTACGAGACGGCAAGTTTGAAGAGCGTTTCCAGAGGGCTATCCACAATTTAAAAGAGGTGAACAAGGCATATATTGTTTATGACGATGCTGAGAGGCTCTATGAAAAAAACAAGCTTCACGAAGCAGAGGAAAAACTTAACATTGCCATTTCAATAAATAACAGTCAGGCCCCTTTTTACAACCTGCTCGGTATGATAAGGCTCAGGTCGGTACGACTCGCAACCGAGCAGAAAAACTATTCAGAGGCCGAGGGGGCATTCAGAAGAGCCCTCTCCATTGACTCAGGATACCAGCCATCCTTTTACGGCCTCGGCCTTACAGAACTTTTTAGAAAAGATTATTATAAGGCAATACCTGAATTTAAAAAAAGCATTCACCTTTATCCCGAACATCCTGGCTCCCACTTCGGCCTCGGAAAAAGTTATTTCTCTATAGGATATTACAGGGATGCTATCCCCCATCTTAAAAACTTTGCGGCAGCAGCCCCAAAACACAATGAAGTCCACGGCCTTCTCGGCATCTGCTATGAAAATAGCAATGACTTAAGAGCTGCTGTCAGGGAATATGAAATTCAAATCAGGATTGAACCCGACAGTGATCTCGGGCGTTACTGCCATAGCCGTCTCCTGGTATTAAGGCCATTAATGCGTTAACCACAGAGACACGGAGACACTGAGAAATGATAAAGAATAAAAATAGGTTTTAAAAACTCTGTGCCTCTGTGCCTCAGTGGTTTTCTTAATGTATAATTTGACTCAATACTTTTTCACATAAATCTCTTCTGCAATAGAAGAGTCAATGGCCACAGTGGTTTCCTCTACCTCCAGGACAAAGGAAGGTCTTCTTTGTTTTAACCTTACAATACTGCCAGGGACTATGCCGAGGGATGAGAGGCGGTCAAGCCTTGAAGTCTCAGATGGAACTATAAACACAATCCTTCCCCTGGAGCCAACCTCGAGGTCATTAAGCCTGATAACCAGAGGTTTTAACTCACGGCTGTATTTTGAACAGCAATCACCCCTCGGAATCAGCTTGCCATGTGGGCATGTTGGCGGGTGGCCGAGGAAGGAGCAAACACTGTCAGTAACAGCAGGCGACAGTATGTGTTCGAACTCGCATGCTGCATGTTCACTCTCTTCCATATCGAGCTCAAAGACATCGTAAAGAAGTCTTTCAGCAAGGCGGTGCCTCCTGGTGATGTCCCTTGCCCTGCCCTCCCCTTTTTCTTTAAATTCCAGCATGTCATTATCTACAGCAATAAGCCCTGCCTTCTCCATTTTTTTTATGGTCTCAGGGGCATTTTTATCACCGACTCTCTCGATTAATTCAGCGTACCTTTTCAAGCCTCCCTCTCTCATACTCCAGAGCATCTCTAATATTTCATCTGCTAATTTCTTATCCACAGGTATTTACCTCCTTTGCCATCTCGTAGAGTCGAGTCTCCGACCTGCCTCTTTTACCTTCCCAATAACAAGCTCTTTTAAGACATTTATAAATCTTTCAGAGTCATTAAACGACTGGACCCTTTTTAATTCAATCCCGTGTTTCATTGCAAGTCCTCTGTAAAGGACATCTATTTCATAAAGGGTCTCAATGTGGTCTGAAACAAAACTGATCGGGACAATTAACAGGTTCCTGCAGTTAGTATCAGCAAGCTCTATTATAACCTCTTCTGTTGTCGGGCGCAACCACCTGACAGGGCCGCTCCTGCTCTGGAATGAGAGATACCATTTGAGAGAAAGCCTCTTATTGATTTCTTTTATTGTCGCCTTGATGTGTTCCACATATGGGTCGCCGTGAATTATAAAGTCCTCAGGAAGGCTGTGGGCGCTAAACAACACGCTCACCTCCCTTTCTTTAAATTCAGCAAGCCCATTTTCTATAACCTCTATTAATGCATCTATATAAGGAGGGAAATTATACCAGTGTTCAATATACATGGCCTCTATAGGTTTACCATTCAGGGCGCGCCTGCATTCCATAAAGGCTGAGCCAGTTGTTGCCTTTGAGTAATGCGGATAAAGACTGAGCACAATTAGTTTCTTTACCCCGTCTTCAGAAATAGTCTCAACAGTATCTTCAATAAGTGGATGCCAGTAGCGCATGCCGATGTAAACCTTAAAAGAAAGTGACGAGTGACCCTTCGACAGGCTCAGGGCAGGCTCAGTGACAAGTGACGAGTTAAGGGCTTTTTCGAGGGCATCTGCCTGAGCCATTGTAATATTAAGTATTGGGGATTTACCTCCTATAAGGCTATACATCTTTTCTGTTTTTTTCGAGCGAAGGAATGATACCAGCCATGCAAGAGGTTTCTGGAGAAAGGATGGACCGAGTTTTATTATCTCCCTGTCAGAGAAAAGATTGTAAAGAAACGGCCTGACAGCCTGAAGAGAATCAGGGCCGCCAAGATTGAGCAATAAAATACCTATGATTTCTTTATTTCTGTTTTCCAATCGGTATCACAAAACTGAATTTCGATCCTTTTCCTGCCTCGCTCTCAACCCATATCCTCCCGCCCTGAAGCTCAACAAGCCTCTTTGAAATGCACAGCCCAAGCCCTGTCCCTTCATATCTCTTTGTTATAGGCGATTCAAGCTGCTGAAAGGGTTGAAAGAGTCTTTTCTGGTCTTCTTCTGATATCCCTATGCCTGTGTCCTCTACGCTGATTTCGACCATGTCAAAATC
>JACROP010000088.1 GCA_016214385.1 Nitrospirota bacterium | reverse complement strand
TGCTGGCGAAAGTAATATCAATCTTTCTTCTTCAGAATACTCACTCATCATTCATAATTCATCACTCGTCACTGAGGTTAGCGGAATCCACCGCCTTGTCTATGGAATATACACAGGGGATTTATTGCTCGTTTCAGGCTCTGAGGCATTTGATGTGGGAGATGCTGTGCTTCTAAGCATATCAACCGACAAAACAGACTACCCAACAAACACAGAACCTATAAATGTAAAAGTAAATATGTATGGGGCTGTAGATGCTAATCTTGAACTTCAACTCGATGGGACAACTGTTAAAACACAATCAGTCTCCCTTAATGGTTTTGTGACTCTGGACATTGAACTCGGAACTGTTAAACCTGGAGTTCATACATTAAAAGGGATACTCAGGGCCAGTGGCTTAAGGAGCACAAAAGAGACGAACTTTGTTTATGGAAGCAGCTTGCCGGACTTCACAACAGCAGTCAGGAGTCAGGATGGAATCAGAAAAGACAATACAACACAGATAATAGCAACAGTCATAAATCAAGGGAAAACCTCATCTGCTTCAACGACAATTGCACTCTATGACGGTAATAGCCTGATTGAGGCAAAGACAATAAATGCTCTAAATTCTGGAGAATCACGGGAGATAAACTTCATCTGGAATGTGCTCGGGAAGGCAGGAGGACATACAATAAAGGCAATAGTTGACCCTGAAGATAAAGTAGTAGAGTTTAAAGAAGACAATAACGTAGCTACACTCAACATAACAATACCTGACATCGCCATGGATATAGCAACAGAAAAGGAGACTTATGGGATAGGGAATAAGATAAATATAGTAACGACCCTAACAAATCTCACATCCCAGACCACATATAGCAATCTCATTCTCGAGACAAAGGTCATAGACAGCACAGGCGCAAATGTGTTCAGTGAACAGAAGTCCGTACCAGTGCTACAGCCAATGAATTCTACAACCTTAAATACAGTATGGGATACAAGAGGACTCACAGAAGGAAGCTACACAATCACCCAGACAGTAATCTCTGATTCTCAATCTATAACTCAACACTCTAAGCTCATAACCCTTGAGAAGGCCCCTGGCTTTGAGATAACGATGGATACTACATATCAGAGGATTAAGCAGGGAGAGAGCGCGAAATATATCGCCCATATAGAACCCCTCGATGGATTTAACTCTACAGTCAATCTAAGCATCTCAGGCCTTCCTTCAGGCACCTCGGTATTATTTGAGCCTGGAAGCCTGATACCTCCTGGAGAGGCGACCACCGTAATAATAACAACAGAAGGGACTCCTGCTGGTAGCCATAACCTTACCCTCATTGCCGAGGGAGGAGAGGTAAGGCATGAGATAGCACTTGTTCTTGATGTATCAGGATTTGGATTAGAGGCAGTTCCAACAAGCCAAACAATAAAACAGCTTGAGACAGCGATATTTGACATAAACATTAACTCATTAAATGACTATCAAGGAGAGGTGAATCTAAGCATAGATGGAGTGCCGTTCGGTGTAAGGGCATCTTTTGACAACACAAAATCACAGGTGCCAGGGAATGTAAAATTAACAGTCCTTACATCAAAATATTTAAGGCCAGGCACTTATACACTTACTGTAACAGGAGATGACGGTCTTGTAAAACATACACTCAACCTCAATCTTAACCTTAATCCTAATCCTGAAATCGCAGCAGGAATAATCACAACGCAAGGCCCTGGGCCAAACAATAAGGCATTGGTGAGGGCATTTAATTCAGACATTCAACCTGTGCTTGACCTCATGGCATTTGATACAAAATACGGCGCAAATGCAACTGGAGCAGACATAGATGGAGACGGCTATGATGAAATAATAGTCTCCAAAGGGCCAGATCCCAAAAATACTGCAACATTAAGGGCATTCAAACGCAATGGCACAACCATGGCTGAATATACAGCCTTTGATACAAAATATGGTCTCACCCTATCCTCAGGAGACTTGGATGGAGACTGGGTAGATGAACTTATAGTTGGCATGGGGCCTGACCCTAAAAACCCTGCTCAATTGAAGATCTTAAAATACAGTAGCAATGGGTTTACCGAAATAACGACCCACACTGCATATGCAGATTTGGAATATGGACTCAACACAGCTACAGGAGACATAGATGGAGATGGAAAACCTGAGATAATCACAGCTCCAGGCCCAGGGCCGAACAACCCTGCCATAGTCAAAGTGTGGAGATACGATAGCGGAAGCCTGACTGAGCTTTCTACCATCACAGCATTTGGAGGTAATTATGGAGCTAACATAGCAACCGGAGATATAGATGGCGATGGAAAGGTAGAAATAATTGTTGGCACAGGGCCAGACCCCAAAAACCCGGCAACCGTCAGGGTATATAAAGCAGACGGAGCTTTAATCATAGAGTTCAGACCCTATGATGCCCAATATGGGTATGGAGTAACAGTTTCCTCAGCAGACATTGATGGAGATGGGATTGCTGAAATAATAACAGGCCTTGGCTTTGGGCCTCAGAACCCTTCATGGGTCAAGGTTTTCAAAGCTGATGGGACAGAACTGAAAAGTTTCCTTTCATACCCAGAGGATATAAAATATGGGGTTAAAGTATCGGCTGGAAATACGGGGAAATAATAGGGTTTTACACTCCTTGAAGTCATTATTGCTATTA
>JACROP010000087.1 GCA_016214385.1 Nitrospirota bacterium | reverse complement strand
GATATGACCTGCCTCGGCAAGGTCATAGGTGGGGGGCTGCCTGTTGGCGCCTATGGCGGGAAAAATGAAATAATGAAACTTGTTGCTCCTGAAGGCCCTGTTTATCAGGCTGGAACACTTTCAGGAAATCCCCTCGCAATGACTGCAGGCATTGAAACCTTGAAGGTTCTATCCATTCAGGGGACATACAGGAGACTTGAGGAAAAGGCCCTTGCCCTTGAAGAAGGGCTTAAAGACGCATCAAAAAAAGCAGGTGCTAAAACCATGTTTTACAGGGCAGGAACCATGTTCTGCACATATTTTACAGATAGCGCTGTTTACGATTATGCAACAGCCAGAAGGGCTGACACAAAAAAATTTGCCAGGTTCTTCTATGGCATGCTCAGGCGGGGTATTAATTTAGCCCCTTCTCAGTTTGAAGCGGGATTTATTTCGCTGGCCCATTCTCAAACAGACATAAAAGCTACAATAAGAGCTGCTTATGAGTCATTCAGGGAGCTTTAATGGCATTTAAAGAAAAAATTAAGATGTTTAACCCACGCAGGTTGTGGAAGAATGGGATTCCCCTCAGGGCCAAGATACTCATAGCCATTCTTTTGTTAATCATTATCATCGGCGGAGGTGTGGGCGCCTTCAAGTTCTATGACTTCACACAGAAGAATCCTAAATTCTGCATAAGCTGCCATCTCATGAAGCCTGCATTCGAAAGATGGACAGAAAGCGAACACAAAGATGTAAATTGCCATGAGTGCCATCACCTCTCAATACCGGAGCAGAACAGGCTCCTCATAAGCTTTGTCCTGTACAGACCCGAGAAGGTGCCTGAAAGGCATGGCAAGATTATTGTCCCCTGGAATTACTGTATAAAATGTCACTGGGAAAAGGATGAGCGTTATCCCAAATCTCCACTGATAAATCGCTCTCCAATCCATTCAAAGCATGTTTTCATAGAGCAGGTGGAGTGCTCAAAATGCCACGGCTATATTTTGCACAAATTCATTCCTGAGGAGAGGTTCTGCACAATGTGCCATAAGGGCAAAGAGGTTCATGGTGCAGGTATGGAGGGGCTTGCCTGCCTGAACGGGCATACTGATAGGACCAGAGACCTCAGACCCGAGAGGGGGAAGTGCCTCTTTTGCCACGGAGAGGAGAAAATCAGGAAAAAACTTATTGCTGATGCAACCATTGATGTCAAATACTTTCAGCCCACCCCGAAAATAATTGCCAGGGCAATAAAGATAAATGTCCCTGCCGATGCGCCAATGCAGTTTTACTGTTATGAATGCCATAAACCACACGTAACTGTACGGCCTGATTGGGGCCATTGTTTGGATTGTCATAAGATTATCCCTGAGGTGGGCAAACACAATCTCCATATAAAGGTCGTTGGTATGAAGTGTAAAGAGTGTCATAAGCCCCATGCATGGAGAGTGTCTGAGGCTCAAGCTAAAACAGACTGTGTAAAGTGTCATGAATACAGGGAGCCAAAGAAATTTATAGGGCCGTAAAAAAGGAGAAACTGTGAAGAGCCATGTCTTAAGACCGCTTTATGTAGTAATCGGCATTATTGCCCTTGTGCTGATTATCAGGGGGTTCATTGTGCCAAAAGACTTTGGCGTATATGATAGGGGCTATATGTATAGCTGGTACAGGAAGTCCAATGAGGATGAATGGAAGGCCTTCAAGGTAAAACACAGGTCTTCCGAGTACTGCAAAGACTGCCACACTGATAAATACTCTTCGATAATGCAGACACCACATGCTATTATCCAGTGCGAAAACTGCCATGACCCTGCAATAGACCACCCTGAGAATCCTCCAAAGCTTTCAATCAATAAGAGCAGAGAACAGTGTCTGAGGTGCCATTCATACCTTCCCTATCCAACGAGCAACAGGGCAAACATAAAAGCGATAGACCCTGACAATCACAATCCAGACATCGAGTGTGTCATGTGCCATAATCCTCACAAACCATCACTGGAGGGATTTAAAAAATGATAACGAGGAGGGATTTCATCAAATATTCCTTACAGGGCGCTGCTGCAATAGCGATTCCGGCGCTGACTATAGAGATACTTAATCCTTCAAAGCTATTTGCCTCGAAGGATACAAAGAAGGTTAGATGGGGTTTCCTCGTTGATACACAAAAGTGCGTTGGATGCGGTTTTTGTGTAAGGGCATGTAAATTGGAGAACGAGGTCCCTTACGATGCCAATGTCTCAAGGACATGGGTTGAACGCTATGTCGTTACAAAGGACGGAAGAGTGCTTACTGACTCACCAAAGGCTGCGAGGGACGGGTTCACAAGGAATGATCCCGCAGGGATTAATATCAAAAAGGGCGATATAGAAAAGGCCTTTTTTGTCCCAAAATTGTGCAATCAGTGCGAGAATCCACCATGCGTTCAGGTATGTCCTGTTGGTGCAACATATCAGGCATCTGATGGTGTTGTCTTAGTTGACAGGAAATGGTGTATCGGATGCGGATATTGTATCATGGCATGCCCATACGGCGTCAGGTTTTTCCATCCTGTATACAGGACTGCTGAAAAATGTAACTTCTGCTATCACAGGATAACAAAGGGCATGAAGACAGCCTGTGTTCAGGCATGCCCATTTGGCGCAAGGCTCATCGGAAATATAAGTGACCCAAACGACGAGGTGGGCAGGATTATAAGGACTGAAAGGGTCACTGTATTAAAAGACGAATATGGCACAAAACCTCAGGTATATTATCGGGGCCTGAGCAAGGAGGTCAGGTAAGATGGTTCATGGTGAACTTTGGACCCATAAGGAATTATTTGTCTATCCCAACGAATACATATACTGGAGTATTCAGATTGTGATGTACCCATTTATGACAGGGCTTGTGGCAGGTGCCTTTGTTCTTTCTTCCCTCTATCATCTCTTCGGCATAAAAGAGCTCAAGGATATGGCGAGATTTGCACTCGTATTCTCCTTTGCCCTTCTCTTTGTAGCACCTTTGCCCATTGCATTACATCTCCAGCATCCCTTCAGGGGAATGAATGTATTTTTAACACCTCACTTCACATCGGCAATCGCTGCCTTTGGATTAGTATTCTTCGCCTATGGTGCCATTGTTGCATCTGAACTCTGGTTTTTATACAGAAAACACTTCATTGAGACCGCATTGTCTTTAAAAGTAAAACAGGACAAGAAACTACTGGACAGGGTTAAATACCTGATATTCTCCGTCCTTACACTCGGCGATTATGATTTAAGCGAGAAGTCCATTAAAAAAGACGAGAAGGCTATAAAGATCCTTGCTGGTGTTGGTATCCCTGTTGCCTGTTTTCTACACGGATACGCAGGCTTCATATTTGGCTCGGTCAAGGCAAATGCCCTCTGGATGACGCCTCTCATGCCTGTCATATTCATAATGTCTGCCATCGTATCTGGCATCGCCCTGTGCCTGTTGACCTATATAATCGTCATGGAAATAAGGAAGATAAAAATAAGGTCCCAGAGAAAGCCATGGATGAATGTTGAAGAGGTGAAGGGTGTAGAGATTGGTATCATAAGGATGACAGCGAAATATCTCTTATTGTTTATGGTATTTGCCATCACCCTTGAGTTTCTTGACCTTGTGTTCAGGGGATATACTGCTGTCAAACACTGGGACATACTGCGCACTGTTATCTATGGGAAAGACTTCACAAACATATTTATACTTCAGTATACATTCGGCAACCTCATCCCCTTTATACTCTTTCTGATACCAGGGCTTACAATAAGGAGGGCTATTGCCGGACTGCTCCTCGTCCTGATGGGTGTATTTATGATGAGATGGAACGTTGTCATTGGAGGGCAGGCATTCTCATTAACATTTGCAGGATACATGGAGTATATCCTTCCAATAATTCCGCATGATTGGGAGACCTTTAAGGAAGGCCTTGGCGGCGCACTCAGTATCCTGATAATGCCCTTTGTCCTTTTCTGGATCTTCGACAAGATTTTCCCTGTCTTTAACCACAGGGAATCGCATTAACACGAAAATACATAAAGAAAACCACAGAGGACACAGAGAGATTTCAGATTGTTGATTTCATATTTCAGGCCGAAGCTAATCCCTGTATGTCTTCGATAGCAGAAATACCACAACACCCATGCCAGCGAAGACCAGCATAAAGAAGGTGGAGAAAATCTTCCTGAAACCGAGTTCATTAAAGGTGGCCTCTATATTTTTCTCGATGAGATTTAATTTATTTGTGAATTCATCAGTCCTGTCTTTAACAAGAGCTACATCAACGGTATGGAAAAGGGTGCGGAATTCTGCATGGGTGCTGAAAAGGGTCTTTTCTTCCTCTTCGGTGAATACCCCCCCGGCCCTCAGTCTCTTAATATCTCCCTCTATATCGCCAATCTTCTTCTCGATAAGAAACAGTGCCTGTTTCATTATCTTTGCCCTTTCGTAAGAGTGGCACTTCGAGCACTGTTGCTCACTTATAATATCTATACTTGCCTTCTGGATATTGTGAGAACCATGACAGGTTACACAATTTGGCCCCTTTCTTGTAGCCTTGAGTGTCTTTCCATGCCCGCTTTCAAGATAATTCTTCAGTATGCCGATATGACATTTACCGCAGAACTCGGGGACATCAGCGTATTTTGGAGTTCCTGCAAACCCCCTCTGTGGGGACATCGACATCGCAGCATCCTTAGGGTCACCGCCATGGCAGTCATGGCATGAAACATTGTTCTGAGAATGCCAGCTCATCTTCCACTCATCAACTATAACTCGAAACCGGGGCTTCATGATGTCAGAGGTATGGCATTCGATACAGACATCCTTTTCCACCTTTGGGCCTGCCCATGGCTCGGTAAGAAACTCTTTTTCGAAGAGCTCCCTGAATCCTGCAATAGCAACTGAGGTTAGAGTAAAAATTAGAAGTAATAAAAGCAGGGGCATCCAGAAAATCCTGTATCTCATCAATACCTCCCCCAGATTGTTAATACTACCCAGATGGTCACTGAAAATATGAACACACCAAGCAGGCGGGGTCTTTTAAGTATATTTCTTTCTTCTTTTGTATCAAAGAACGGCCATAAGAGAAAGATTCCAATTAGTATTAACTCTGCGGTTATGCCGAGGAATTTATTCGGGATGAGCTTCAGCATCTGGTATGGCGCCAGGAAATACCATTCAGGTCTTATGTGAACAGGTGTCTTGAAGGGGTTTGCAGGGCTATTGGCGTCCCCTGGTAGAAACAGTGTTGGCAGGAAAGCGATTATAAAGAACATGAGGGCGAGGTAAATCATCACCATAACCAACTCTTTCATCACAAAATATGGATAAAATGGGTATCCCTCAGGGTGAGTTTCTGGCCTGTATTCAGTCCAGTGCCCTTTCTTACTTGAAGTCCCCAGGGGCGGCGATGAAAGACCGATACGCCTTACCAGAAATATATGAAGACCCATTAAGAATAAAAAAACAGGAGGCAACAAAGCCACATGGATGGCAAAGAATCTATTAAGTGTGCTTCCTGAAACATAGTCACCGCCTCTTAATATCCAGGCTATAAAATCACCAATAACCGGGAAAGCTGTCGGCATGGTAGTAACAATGGTTGTTGCCCAATAGCTCAACTGACTCCATGGCAGCAGATACCCGCTGAGGCAAAAAAAGAGGACAGTGAACAACATCAAGCATCCAGTGACCCATGTCATCTCCCTCGGTTTTTTATAACTCCCCATGAAGAATACAGAAAACAGATGGAGAAAGACCACGGCCACCATGAGGTTGCTACCCGCCACATGCATCTGCCTGAAGAGCCATCCATAGGGCACCTTGTTCATTATATCCTGAACACTACTGAAGGCATGCTCTGAATGGGGCACATAATATATGAGGAGAAAGATACCAGATATTACTTGAAGCACATACGCAGTTAATGCAACAAATCCGAGGGTGTAAAAGATATTAATATTCCCCGGCACCCTGAATTCTTTCACCTGCGTCCTTACGAGGTTATCAAGGCCTATTCTTATCTCGAGCCAATCCCTTATCTTCTTCCACATTTTCTCACCCTATCACAATAATTTCTCCCTCTATCCTTAAGGGAATCTTAGGTAGAGGTCTCGGTGGCGGGCCTGATAAAACATTTCCTTCGAGGTCATATATCCCTGCATGGCAGGGGCATAATAGCCTTTTTTTACCCTTATCATACTCCACAAGACACCCAAGATGGGTGCATACCCTCGAAAGTGCTATATATCCTCTCTCTGGACTGTTGATAATAATTGCCGGTGTGGCGTTGAAGACAATATCCCTTGCCTCTCCCAGAGGTATTTCGCCCTTTCTAAGGCTCATCTGTTTGATTCTTGCCTCGCCAGGAGGTGCAATGAATCTTAATAAGGGATAGACAAAGGAAACTGCTGCAGTTGAACCTAAGAGGGATAGTAAAAGTTTTAAAAACCCACGCCTTTTCAATTGTTCCTCGCTTAAAACTGACTTGGTCTTGAAGCCAATGAAAAATAACAGAAACAATTTTGCTTTGTCAAGGTTTTCCCTTGTGTATGATGTCCTAACTTGAATGAGTAAGTGCATTGACATAAGTGAACAAATAAGAATATACTATTAAAACAAAGGTGAAGTTTCATCTAATCCCTCAGAGGATTTTAAGAAACCCTGAGGGATTTTATTTTGCATAGTTCAGGAGGAGTATAAAAAAATGAAGTTCGAAGATTCTTCTTTAAGTACAGAGACATTAAAGTCTATATCAGAGATAGGATTCGAGGAACCGACACCGATCCAGGTTTCTTCTATCCCTTTGATATTAAGGGGGCTGGATATAGTTGGGCAGGCGCAGACAGGCACAGGCAAGACTGCTGCATTCGGAATACCTATTGTTGAGATGAACCGAAAGGGCAAAAGTCCCTTTGCCATTATCCTCGAGCCGACAAGAGAGCTTGCTGTTCAGGTGGCTCAGGAGGTCAACATTATAGGCAAGTACAGGCACATAAATGTTCTGCCGGTTTACGGCGGTAAGTCGATCGAGACCCAGATAAAGGCATTAAAGCGTGGAGTGGACGTTGTTGTTGGAACACCCGGACGGGTTATAGACCATATAAACAGAAAGACCATCTCACTTTCAGACATAAAGATCGTTGTCCTTGATGAGGCTGATGAGATGCTCGATATGGGTTTTGTTGACGATATCGAGATAATACTCAAAACCACTCCATCAGAAAGGCAAACCCTGTTATTTTCAGCCACTATGCCCCAGCCGATAATGGATATCTCAAAAAGGTATATGAAACATCCCGAGAAGATAAGGATAAACCCAAAGGACATCATCGTCCAGAAGATAAAGCAGGTTTTTTATGAGGTCAGGGAAGAGGACAAGATAAATGCCCTCTCAAGGCTTCTTGATGTCGAAGACCCTCAGCTTGCAATCATCTTCTGTCATACAAAGAGGGAAGTCGATCAGGTCTCTATGAAACTCCAGCAGATGGGATATAATGGAAATGCCCTCCACGGCGATTTTACGCAGGTGCAGAGAGACGATGTAATGAAGAATTTTAAAAATGGTACTCTCGATATTCTTGTTGCTACTGATGTTGCAGCAAGGGGGCTCGATATAAAAAATGTGACTCATGTGATCAACTACAACATCCCCCAGAACCCTGAAAGCTATGTGCACAGAATCGGAAGGACAGGAAGGGCAGGCAAGTCTGGCATTGCAATAACCCTTGTCACACCAAGGGAGTACAGACATCTAAGACTGATAGAAAAGACCGCAAAGACAGTTATTGACAAAAAGAGACTGCCTACAAAACAGGAGGTCATCAAGGCAAAGGAAAAGAACATAGTGAGAGACATCTCAGGGATAATCAAGGACAATAAATTTTCAAGCTATATTTCAGCCGTCAAAGAACTATCAGAAACCTATAGCCCTGAAGATATCGCAGCAGCAGCCATTTTTGCCGTATACGGTGGGGTATTTGATGAGCAGCATATAGAAGAACAGCATGAAAAGACAGGCGTGACACGTTTATTCATGACCATAGGCCGTAATGACAGGATCAAGGTCGCTGACATTGTAAAGTCAATAGCATCAGAGGCGAATATCCCGTACAGCAGGATCGGTAAAATCGATGTTTATGATAAATTCACCTTTGTTGAGGTTCCGGCAGAGCTGGCTGACAGGGTGATACGCTCTGTGGATGATATGATGATGAAAGGAAAGAGGATAAAGATCCAGCCGGCAAAGGCGCGGACTGAATAGAATATGGGACGTGAAGATTTAAGGAATATTGCCATCATTGCCCATGTTGACCATGGGAAGACAACACTTGTTGATGGCCTGCTCAAGCAGGCAGGCATATTTCGCTCAAACGAGAAGGTACAGGAAAGGATTATGGACAACATCGACCTTGAGCGTGAGCGGGGCATCACCATAATGGCTAAAAACACTGCCATCGAATACACAGGCGTTAAGATCAATGTCGTTGATACCCCGGGGCATGCTGATTTTGGAGGAGAGGTCGAGAGGACATTGAAGATGGTTGACGGTGTGCTGTTGCTCGTTGATGCATCAGAAGGCCCGCTGCCACAGACAAGGTTTGTGCTTAAAAAAGCCCTTGAACTGAATCTTCCGCCGGTTGTAGTAATAAACAAAATAGACAGGCCTGATGCAAGGATACAGGAAGTGCTTAACGAGATATACGACCTTTTTATAGACCTCGATGCAACCGAAGACCAGCTCGAATTTCCCATAGTTTATACAAATGCAAAACAGGGCGTAGCAAAACTCTCGATGGATGAAGATTCGAAGGATTTAAGAAACCTCTTTGAATTAATCCTCAAGACAATCCCTCCTCCTGCAGGAGATGACAAAGGGACATTGCAGATGCTTGTCACCAATATTGATTATAACGACTATGTCGGAAGGCTCGCAATCGGCAGGATATTCTCCGGGACTATAAGGGACGGAGACTGGTTATCTGTGATTAACAGCAGCGGCTCAGCCATAAAGACAAAGATAACATCCCTGTATGGATTTCAGGGGCTTGAAAGGATTGGGATAGGGGAGGCATCAGCCGGAGATATTGTTGCAGTTGCAGGGGTCGAAGGGATAAACATCGGTGATACTATAACAGATTTAGAGAATCCGAAACCACTTCCGCGGATAAGAGTAGATGAACCGACGATCTCTATGGTCTTTTCTGTGAATACCTCTCCGTTTTCAGGCAAGGAAGGGAAGTATGTCACATCAAGGAATCTGAGAGAACGCCTTGAAAAAGAGCTTTTATACAATGTAGCAATTAAAGTTGATTTTGACAACACTGATTCTTTCAATGTCATGGGGAGGGGAGAGCTGCAGCTTGCGATTCTCATCGAGATGATGAGGAGGGAAGGCTATGAACTCTCTGTCTCTATGCCTGAGACAATAACAAAACATATAAATGGCCAGTTGCATGAGCCAATGGAGCTTCTTGTGATAGATGTGCCTGAGGAGTTTGTTGGGATAGTAACCCAGCAGGCAGGAATGCGCAGGGGAAAGATGCAGAAGATGAGATATCAAAGCGTTCCACAGGAGCGATTGTTGCTGACAGAGCCGGAAAGGCCACGACATATGCCTTATTCCACTTACAGCCGAGAGGCACTCTTTTTATAAAAGAGAATACCCATGTCTACGAGGGCATGGTCATAGGCGAGAATTCGAGGGACAATGATATAGATGTCAATGTGATAAAGGAAAAGAAGCTCACCAACATGAGGGCAGCAGGCTCAGATGACGCACTGCAGCTTATACCGCCAAAGGGCATGAGCCTTGAACACGCAATAGAGTTTATAAAAGAAGATGAGCTCGTTGAAGTCACACCACAGTCAGTGCGTATCAGAAAGAAAGTCCTCGAGGCAAACAGAAGGCCAAAGAATAAGGATGCAAGATAGCGGCAGGAGTTGCAATTTTTATAAAAGAATTTATATCATTTCCCATTCTCCTCTGCGAATCCCGATCAGTCGGGAGACGGGTCTGACAAAAGGGAGAAAGGTGAAGACCCCTTAATGAAGCTTGCCATCATCGGCCTTTCCAATTCAGGCAGGACAACTATTTTCAATGCCCTCACAGGTCAGGACATCGAGACAACCATATATCCCACAACAGGAGGCGAGCCGAATATCGCCGTTGTGCAGGTGCCTGACTTGCGTGTGGATAAACTCTCAGAAATTTATAAACCTAAAAAGACCACCTATGCGACAGTTGAATACATTGATTATATCGGTCTTACAAAGGGTGACACAGAGCAGAATAGGAAAGTCTATGACCTGATAAAAGACGTGGATGCAGCCGTTCATGTTGTGCGTGCATTTGAAGACGATGCGGTGGCGCATCCTATGGGAAACATTGATGCAAGGCGCGATGCAGAGGCACTTGAGCTTGAACTCATATTTAGCGACCTTGAGCTAGTAGAAAAAAGGCTTGAGAGGATAGAGCAGGGGGCAAAGCGGGGCAAAAAGCCTGATGAGGCAGAGAAGAGGCTCCTTTTGAAATGCAAGGATGCCCTTGAAAAAGAGACAGCCCTGAGGGACATTGAATTTAATATTGATGAGCAGAAGGCCATGAGGACATTACAGTTTCTTTCCACAAAACCAGAGATTGTAGTAATCAATATAGGAGAAAACGATCTGAATACAGAGAAGGCAAGTAACCTCCTAAAAGAGGTAGAAGGGTATTTTCAGAGTAAATACAAAAACTTGTCACTTGTCACTCGTCACTCGTCACTCTCTTTGTGCGGAAAGGTGGAGATGGAGATAGCTCAGCTTTTAGCAGAGGAGGCAAGGGCATTCTTAGATGACTTAAAAATAAAAGAGCCTGTCCGCAACAAACTTATAAGGCTTTCCTACAGTCTGCTTGGCCTGATTTCTTTTTTCACCGTGGGTGAAGATGAGGTAAAGGCATGGACGATAAAACAGGGAATGGAAGCCCTTAAGGCCGCAGGCAAGATTCACTCAGACATTGAGCGGGGGTTCATAAGGGCTGAGGTAATAGGCTTTAACGAGTTTATAGATTCAGGTGCAAGCATGGCAAAGGCAAAAGAAAAGGGGCTTTTGAGGCTTGAAGGCAAAAATTATATTGTAAAAGATGGAGATATTATAAATTTCAGGTTCAATATTTAAATTTAAAAATAAAGGTAGGTTTGACAAAATCATGAAAAAGTTATACCATTAAAATATATGTCTAACTTTTAGAGAGGAGGTTGGAATTTATGACAACTGTTAAAACTCTTGCCAAAGGACAGATTGTTATTCCTGTGGAATTAAGGAAAAAATACAACATACAGGTTGGCTCAGAGTTGCAGGTGATGGAATATGGGGGCATCATATATCTTATTCCACCTGTTGATGACCCAATTAAGGCTGCCTGCGGGGCTTTACCAGCAAAACCTTCCCTCTCCGAGCAGCTCCTGAAAGAGCGCAAAAAGGATTTTAGATAAAATGGCAGACTCTTATATTTTTGACAGCCATGCCCTTTTAAAGTTTTTTCAAAAAGAAAAGGGCTTTGATGAAGTTGTAGACATTCTTTCAGAAATTAAGAAGACAGGATCTCCAAAATACATTAATGTCATAAATCTTGGTGAAATAATTTATATTACTAAAAGGGAATTTGGTGACCTTAAAAAGATAGAGGTCATTGCCCATATAGAGCGGTTAAATTTCACTATCCTGGATGTGCCTAATAGCCTGATCTTCCAGGCTGCCGAGTACAAGGCTGAATACAGTATATCCTATGCTGACTGCTTCGTAATTGCCTCGGCCATTGAACACAAAGCCACTATTGTTACCGGGGACCCTGAATTTAAAAAAGTTGAGCACCTCGTAAAGATCAGGTGGGTTTGAATGGCTGATTTAATCTGTTACTTCAAGTCTTATCAGTTTTTTCTCGCCTCGCTTCATGGAAAACCATAGGGCAGAGATATTAAGGATAAGGGCTGATAAAAAGAATAAACCCATAATTAACCATGCCCGCAATGTAAGGCTCATTTTGGTGACCTCTTTAATAAAGATAACTGCCGTAGGAATGACCTCCAGGGCTATAGTAATAGCAATAAGTGCGATTGATAGGAGCATGTAAACAGTGCCTCCAAAACCGGTGGGTGACTGGGTTGTACTTTCTGTTGGGAACCTGGCATAGGATGCTCCCATGCCAATTGCAAGCCCTGTTATCGAGGCAGCCATGATTGAACCTGTAAGGATACCTAAAATCATGAACCAGACATCCACTCTTAAAAATAGATTGGATACTACAATAAGAACCTGTGCAAGCAAAAATAGTGGAATAAAGGCGAGAAGGTATTTGCTCCATAAAAACCTGCGGAGGCTTATTGGAGAGACCCTTATTATCCAGAAGGCATTTCCCTCACGACTCACCAATGGAAATACGAAGCGGGATGATATAGCCGCTATGACAATCCCCACAAGACCCACATTAAGGAATGAGATTATGTATTTGAGCTGAACGCTCAGAAAAGTGCCCCAGTCCAGTGGTAATGCCCTGATGCTGAAAAGATAAATAATTACCAGCGCCATGAGTAAAAGTGACTGAGACCACTGAGCAATGTCCCGGAAAAATACAGTAAGGTCCTTTTCAATGAGGGCGCGCCTTTGTCTTCTCGCAAGGCCGGCAGTAATCTTTAAAAAACCGCGGTATATTATATTCAGAGAAAACCCTTTCCTGCCAGCCTGCGTGGGAATAATTTCTGATGATGTCAAAAAGACCTTCTGGCCTTCCTGGGCCTTAACCCAGCCATTATAGTAGAACCTTTTGAAGAGCCAGTGCCCGAATATAATCAGGACACTGAGAGTAGAGATCAACAGCAGGCCGTATAACACAGGCGTTCCCTCTCCTGTTCCAAAAAATGGCGACAGCACCTCTATTGTCCACATGCTCGGGAGGAATACAAAGACAGGTAATTTCATTTCAGACAGAAAGATGGCCAGGGTGGCAAACCATTCTGGATTGGCAAATCGTTCGGGCCTCAAGAATCTAAACAGCAGAAAAAGAACCACAAACATCAGGAGTCCCATAAAAACAAAGAGATTCCTGGCCTGCCTTGCAGGCAATACTGCCATGAGAACAATTGCAATCAATATCCCTATCCCGACAGAAATACCTGCAAATAAGGCCAATGCTGGCAGAAACCAGACATAATACCAGGCTGAAACATTGAAGAGCTTGCCGAAGGACAGGAAAACAGGTATCCCAAAGAGTAAGACCATCCATGAGGACTTTATCAGTGTTTCCACCCATTTGGAAAGATAAATATTATCCCATAGCACAGGGAAAGACAGGGCCATGGGAAGCTCCTTTGAGAGGTAGAAGCAATTTGTAGCAAAAAGGAGGCCGCTGAAGATGAGCAAGAAAAACACGATCATCAGGAGCAGGGCAAAACCCTTGAGCACAATTACGGCTCCAACCTCGGCTGACATGCCATGCAGCCTCACCAATACAATATTCAGAACTCGTATTGTTCCAAGCCAGAACCCTGTTGCCAGCAGAATGAAAAAGAAAGATTTTATATAAGTAGCGCGGTCAAAACGCAGGACACTGTTTTTCAGTGTCCAGAAGTGCGGTGCAAGTAGTAGAAAAAACTCACGCATGATTATTATGCCTGAAGCGTCCTGATGAGGTTTATAACATCCTCTCCGCCTGTAAGATGCAGGAAGACCTGTTCAAGTTTGCTATCTGTTGCATGGGCTTGTTCCTTGATTTCGTGTATTGTGCCGAGGGCAATCATCTTTCCATTATGTATAATCCCTATCCTGTCGCACATCTGCTCTGCTATTTCAAGTATATGTGTTGACATGAATATTGTCATGCCCTGGTCGCGGGATGTGCGAAGGATTTCCTTGAGGAGCCTTGCTCCCCTCGGGTCAAGGCCAACAACAGGCTCATCCAGCACCATCACCTTCGGCCTCCGCATAAAGGCTGCTGAAAGGCAGAGCCTCTGCTTCATGCCATGGGAAAAATTCTCTATGAGTTCATTTGCCCAATCAGTCAATTCAAATATCTCAAGGAATTCAATCCCCCTGCCCTTTAAAACCCTGTCTTCCACTCCGTACATGCCTGCAATGAATTTCATATATTCCCATGCTGTGAGTTTCTCATAGAGGAACGGCCTGTCAGGTATATAACCCAGTACCTTTTTTGCAGAAATCGGGTCTTTCTGGATGTCGTGGCCATCAATGGTTATGGTCCCTGAGGTGGGTTTCATAAGCCCCATTATCATCCTGATTGCAGTAGTTTTTCCAGCACCGTTGGGGCCGAGGAACCCAAATATCTCGCCTGCCTTTGTTTCGAGGCAGACATCATTTACAGCAACGAGGTCTCCATATTTTTTAAATACATGGTCAAGGACTATCATTTTGCCTCTATTATATCAATTTTCATCTGTGTAACAAGTCTTCCGAGGGATGTGAGTTTATCCATATCCCCTTCCATAAGCCTGATGTGCGTGGCATCTGCCGGAAACTGTGCAAGGGTAGGGTCTACTGCTATCCACTCACCCAGCCAGACCTCGGGCCATGTATGATAATAAAACCTGCCCTGCATGTAAACAAGACCAGCCACCATCCTTGTGGGAAGCCCTCCTGCACGCGCAAAGGCTGTAAACAACACGGTATGTTCATTGCTGTCCCCAGCACGTGATTTAAAGACATCCATGGCAGTTGGTATCCTGGCAAAGAGATGTTTACGGATAGTGAGGTATAAATTCGATGTCAGGTAGCGTGCGAGCCTGAAGGCGCTATTTTTTTCTATGATAACGAATTTCTTAGAGTTATAAATGATTGTGCGGTGATCGCTCTGCACAAAGGGTGTAGGCTGAAGGTATGCTTCAAGGTCTGTGCCTTTATAGGGAAGGTCGTATGTCTGTTTTTTAAACTCTTCTTCATTTTCTCTGCGGATTTCAAGGACATCTCCTTTTAATGCCTGCCTTCCACCATTCAGGGCATTGAATTCGGAGAGATTTATACCAGAGATGCGGAACTTAGCGTAAGAGAGCTTTTCATGGTTTGGCAATTGCTTATTTGTCTCTATCACAGGCAGTGAAAGAAAATCAAAAACCCTGGCCTCCTTTGTTTTTGCCACATCTTCAGGCTCTGAGATTAAGAGTAATCCTGATTGATATTCCTCTTTTAGAGTAAGGCCGCCATCGCTCAGCCAGATGTGATTCTTTCCCACCCTCAAGAGATATGCAGTATTAACTCTAATCCCTACCTTTACAGGAATAAGCTCCTCAACCTCGATAGTCTCATCAATTACATTGAATGACATGATATCGAGGATAGGAATCTTAAATCTCTTGCCCTTTTCCATTCCCTGCTCAAAAAGCGCTGCCTTGACTGTGAGTGGAAAATAAGGCTGTTTGTCCAGGGTCTTATTCACAGCCCGCCGTTGGCCATTTACCTCTGTGAACATCACAAGCAGGTCTCCCTTCATCTCACCATGGGCCTTTAATCGATTCCCCTCTGATTCAGAATCGAAATCAAAAGACTTAATCCTGTAATCGAGGTCTGTGAGGCACCTTAGCTCTGTCCTCGTATGAATAACCTTATCTTTGTCCTTTACAGTTGTTTCGCTAATATTGATAAACCTGTATTCTTCCCCTATCTTTTCCAGAGATGTTTTTACATGTCCAAGTTTTTCACCTTTTAAATAAACACCGAACCATTCCTCTTTGGTCTTAAACTCTTTGCCTGAGACCTTCTGAATGGGTGAGAGTGTGGTGCCTGATATATAGTGGCGGTAGAATAGAACAGACAGCAGGACAATCCAGAGGCCGACTATTCCTAATTTCAGAAAAGAAGACAAATGTTTTGGCATTTATGTAACCTCAATATTTTCAGAATGTCTGTGTTATTAAGGGTCTCATAATTGAATTGACATAGATTAAAAAATCTCCCCTTGCCCCTCTTTGCCAAAGAGTGGAATTATCCCTCCCTTTGGAAAAGGGAGGTTACGAGGGATTTTACAAATATGTCGTTACAATTATAAGACTATTATAACT
>JACROP010000086.1 GCA_016214385.1 Nitrospirota bacterium | reverse complement strand
GGATGGAGTCAATACTGCCAGATAAAATCCAGGCAGTTGCATCGCAGGTGTAAAAGTAAAAGCTATTGCGAGAACAGCAGATTTAATAATGAGTGGCTCGCTGCCGCTGAGCGCTGGAAGGAAGTCTGCATTTGTCAAAGTGTGTGTCCATGTGTTTCCGACGATAGGGTTCTTTACATTGTAAAAGCTAAATGGATCGCCTGCGTTTAATGCAAAAGCATTGGTTGCAAAAATAAGCATGCCCGCAAGCAAAACTAAAATTATGGCTTTCCTCATCATTTCCACCTCCTTTCTATCCGCTTTATTATAGTGTTACGGCTATACATAAAAGCTTAGCCTTCCGCATCTTTGAATGCTATAACATTCGTCTAAAGATTTTGGGTTTTTGTATAAATTTTTCCTGAGATACGCACCAAATTCTCTAAGAATTAAGCAGAGCCAAAAATCTTATTCAAAACCAAAAATTTTATACAAAAAATCTTTTTACTCAACTATTTAACAGGAAAAAATTTTTATGTCAAGATGTTATTTTTTTGACACCAACGTTTTTGTTATTGTTCAAAAATTTTGAACTTTTGTCTAAAAATTTTGGACTTTCATCTAAAAATGCCTGTGAAAAGGTCTATTTTTCTGTAAAGTATCACGACAGTGTAAAGTATCGTGACAGTAGGTTGTGGAAAACTTTACAGGTTATCTGTTTAGCCTGGAAAAAATTTTGTATATCCTTAATAATTCCAAATCCATACGATAATACATTATATTTACTTTTGGTTATTCGTAAGATAACAGAGTATTGTTACAGGGATATTAAGGGAATGTTAAATTTGTAGGAATCCAGAAAGATTGAAATAACCAATAACCATCCCGCCAACGGCGGGACTTATGAAGACATGCCTGGTCTGAGGGCTTTGAGATTAAGCTGCAGATACCTGCCACCATTCCACTCATTAATGCATGGAGTAAAAGCGGCATCAACAGTGTTAGCGGTATTGATTACTTCTAAAAGATTGCCCATATCAAAACCAATGGTATCGAAACTTATTGCTTTTTGTCTCAGCCTCATTTTAAGGTGATTTTCTCCAACAATCCTCGGCTCTAAAATCTCAAGGTTTCTGGCACCAAGAACTGGCTCCTGATTGGAATCGCCGAAGGGCTCAAGTCTGCTTAGCTCATTGACAAGATTGAAGTTAATTTCAAAAAGTTCTACCCCTGCATCAATCTCAAGTCTCGGTATCATGTCTCCCTCAGTAAGGGCAGCTTCAATTACAGAATTTATGCGCTTTTTAAATGCATCGAGATTTTCGGTCCGGAGTTTAAGGCCAGCAGCCTGGCTGTGTCCGCCAAAGCCGAGGAAAAGTTCAGCGCATTCTGACAGACCATTAAAAATATGAAATGGCGGAATGCTTCTTGCAGAACCTTTCGCAATAGAATCATTTATGGAAAGAACAAAAGCAGGCCTGTAAAAGGCATCGGCAAGCCGTGAGGCGACAATCCCAAGAACCCCTATGTGCCAACCTGGCACTGCGAGGACAATTGCCCTGTCCATTTCCTGGCTCTTTACCATATCAAAAGCCTGCTGAGCTACTTCTTCTTCGTATTTCTGCCTTGTCCTGTTCTGCCCTTCAAGGAAAGAAGCCATCTTCGCTGCATTTTCTTTGTCCTCAGCAAGAAAAAATTTTACAACATCTGTTGCACTGCCAAGCCTGCCAACAGCATTAATCCTCGGGACAATTGTAAAAGAAACAGAAGTTGACTTTATTTCTTTTCCCTTAATGCCGGCAGTTTCTTTGATAGCTTCTGCCCATGGCTTCGGGCTGTCATTAATTGCTTTGAGTCCATAGGTCACAAAGATCCTGTTTTCTCCCACAAGTGGCACAGAATCCCCGATGGTTCCAATAGCCACTAAATCCAGCAGTGAAGAAGTATAGGTCATATAGGATTTATAAGACTTATACAGCCCCTGTACTAACTTATAAGCAACGCCGACTCCTGCAAGGTCTTTAAATGGATATTCTGAATCCTGCCTGCGCGGATTTAAAATCGCAAAAGCATCAGGGAGTTTTTCAGGAGGCTCATGATGGTCGGTAATAATGACATCCATCCCATAATCTGCTGCCATCTGAACCTCGCCATGTGAACTTATGCCGCAATCGACAGTTATTATAAGATTTACACTAAGGGATTTTGCCTTCAGTAAGCCCTCCCTGCTCAGTCCATAACCCTCGGTAATTCTATTAGGAATGTAGTAATACGGCTTTAAACCGAGCATCTTCAGGGCTGACACCATTATAGCTGTTGATGTAAGACCATCAGCATCGTAATCGCCATACACAAGCACTATCTCCCCTTTTGACGATGCCTGTTTTATCCGCTCAACAGCTTTAACCATATCAGGCATAAGAAAGGGGTCATGCTGGGCTTCGAGTGAAGGAGAAAGAAAACTTCCAATCGACCGTGCATCTTTAATCCCTCTATTTACAAGAATCTGTGAAAAAGCTGTGGATATTGATATTTTACGTGAGAGGTAATCTAAAAAATCCTGATTTGTCCTGTTTACAAACCATCGTCTATGCATAAATTTAAGATTAGTTCATACCGTAACGAGTAAAGAAGAAAGATGACCACTGAGACACAGAGGGAAAAATATTTTTAAATAATCTCAGTGCCTCTGTGGTTCAAAGGAATTTTCTTTTTGCATTACACACCACGGTCTTTTTATTTCTTTGCAAAGGGCCTTTTCCCCCATATAAGCACAATGGGGCTTGCAACAAATATGGAAGAATATGTCCCAATAATAACCCCCATTATCATGGCGAGTGAGAAGTCATGTAGTACCTCGCCACCAAAGAAAAACAATGCTATTGATGTGAGGAGGACGGTTGTAGAGGTTATTATTGTCCTCGATAAGACCTCATTAATACTGCTATTCATAACTACTTCAACGCTTTCCCTTTGCCTCAGCTTCAGGTTTTCTCTTATCCTGTCAAATACAACCACTGTATCTGTGAGGGAATAACCGGCAATCGTGAGAAGGGCTGAGACGAGGATGAGATTAATCTCCCTGCCCATGATATAGAATAATCCGAGCACAGCAAGGACATCGTGAAAAGTCGCAATGGTTGCACCAACACCAAACCTGAACTGGAATCTCCACCCGACATATATAAGGATGCCTATAATAGCAACTATTGTGGCGAGCAGTGCATCTTTTCTTAACTTTGCACCGACCTTTGGCCCTATCTCAGTGGTGGAATCTACTACAGGTTTATTATTCAAAAACCTCTGTGAGAGTATTGAGATTATTTTCTCAGAGAAACCGCCGAGTGTCTCTTCACCCTTCTTCACCCTGATGAGTATCTTATTTTCCGTAGGTAAATCCTGGAGGTCAAAGTCGCTCAGACCTCCTTCATCGAGGGCGATCCTTATATCATGTAAAGGCACATTTTTTTCAAACTTCACCTGTACTGCTGTGCCTCCGGCAAAGTCAATCCCTAAATTTGCCGTTCCCCTTGCCACCTGAATAACAGCAATAAGTCCGAGGATTGAAATTACTCCGGTAAGCCCAAAGGCATAAAACCGTTTGCCCATAAAATCTATTTTTGTATTTCTAATGAGCTCTATCATATGCTAAGCTTTTTTACCTCTCTTCTGGAATTTATAAGGTCGAATACAGTCTTTGTGCCGATAAGGGCTGTAAAGAGATTTATAGCAACACCAAGCCCTAAAGTTACAGCAAAACCTTTTATAGGGCCAGTGCCAAACTGAAAAAGAACAGCAGCAGTAATGAGGGTTGTGACATGGGAGTCAACAATTGTCAGGAATGCCTTATCATAACCTGAATCAACTGCAGCTCGCGGGGTCTTGCCTGCCCTTATCTCCTCCCTCATTCTTTCAAACATAAGGACATTGGAATCAACAGCCATGCCTATTGCGAGGATTACACCTGCTATGCCTGGCATTGTGAGGGTTGCATTGAGCGAAGCCATTGCCCCGAGGAGAAGAAGGATATTAAGAACAAGGGCAAAATCTGCAATGAGTCCCGATAGCTTATAGTAAAAAATCATAAATGCTATTACAAGGATTGCTCCAATAATACCCGCCTTTACCCCTGCATCTATAGAGTCTCTTCCGAGGGAGGGGCCTACTGTCACGTTCTGGAGTATTTTCATGGGTGCTGGAAGCGCTCCTGCCCTGAGCACTATGGCAAGGTCCTTAGCCTCATCCATGCTGAAGGTGCCTGTTATCTGTGCATTACCCCCGGAAATCCTGTCCTGTATTACAGGAGCTGAATAGACATTTCCATCAAGGATTATGGCAAGGCGTTTCTTAATGTTTGCTGCTGTAATCTGTTCAAAGAGTTTAGCTCCGGCAGGATTAAAAGAAATCGAGACATAAGGCTCATTAAACCTCGTATCGATATTTACCCTCGCTTCTGTCAAAAGGTCGCCTGTCATAAGGGTTTGTTTCTTTACAAGATAAACCCTCTTTGTGACTCTACCTGTTTCTTTGTTAACAACCCTTTCAAAAAGGATCTCATCCTCTATCGGGATCTTCGGGCCAAACTCTCTAATCAATTTCTCCTCATCTCCCGGAAGCACAGAAGCAGGAAGCTGGGCTGCTATAGGGTTTTCATCGTCGAGGAGTTTGAACTCCAGAAGAGCGGTCTTACCTATTACCTCGATAGCCCTTTTTGGCTCTTTAACTCCAGGCAGTTGAACTACTATCTCATTTGTGCTTTGCCTGTGAATTGTGGGCTCAGAAACACCAAACTGGTCTATTCTGTTTCGGATTGTCTCAAGGGCCTGGTCTGCTGAAGAGTCCTTGATCCTGTTGATTTCTTTATCTGAAAGCCTGTAAAGAAACCTGCCTCCTCCGCTATCAATTAGCGTGAGGATTGGATAATTATCTTCAACTGCTTTCTTTATCTCATTATTAGCAGGGGAGATTGTAATGCCCAATGCGTCCTTCTTTACCTCTGCCTTAAGCCCTTTTTTCTCAAGTATCTCTTTCAGGCTTGCTGCAATCCTCTCTGCGGTAACATCCACAGCCTTTTCCCCTTCAACCTCAAAGACGAGATGGAGCCCTCCCTGAAGGTCAAGGCCGAGGGTTATGCCCTTGTTCGGCATATTCTTTTTCCACCACTCCGGCATACTCTGAAACACAGGTGTTGAAGGCAAAAAGAAAATTATCGAAAGAAGAGCTGTTATTCCTATCAGGATAAAACGCCAGCGAACATTCTTCTTCACCTAACCTCCAAAAGATAAGTTAAAAGTTGAAAGTTAAAAGTGAGAAGTTAAAAACTTCTTTTTATTCGCCATAACTTTTAACTTTTAACTCTTAACTTTTAACTCTTTTTATGCCATTCTCGTATTATTTATGTAAAGCTGGAACTCACAGGCAAGCGCCCTCGCAGCCTTCCTGCAAATACTCATCCTCGAGAGAAATATCTCAAAATACTCTATGACCTGTGAGATTTTTGTATCTATTGCAAGCGTCAGCGTAATGGTCTTAGCCTCAGGGTCTACAGTAAGCACAGACTCTGTAGCAGCATAGTTAACCCTGTCGTGAATATCCGAGCTAACCATAGCAGGGCTTCTTACCCTGCTCCTGTGGACATCAGCCTTATCAGCAATAAGAAGTGCTGCTGCTATTGGGCCGGGGATTTCTCCATCTTCATTCTCATGGATGCCAATTGCACTCATAACCTTTATTGTATCACCCATGTCCATACCGAGTTTTTCAAGGATTTCTTTGCTCAGAATAGCGCTCAGCTGGTCGTGATTTCCACGCCCGAGGATATTGCCTATATCATGAAGATAGCCTGACATTGCAACTAACTGGGCATCCCCTTCAGGGTATCCCAATTCCTTCAGTATATAGTAAGCTGTATCAGCTACTTTTGCAGCATGCCTGAAACCATGCTCTGTATAACCAATGGTCTC
This sequence comes from Nitrospirota bacterium, assembly GCA_016214385.1. Classification (NCBI taxonomy): domain Bacteria; kingdom Pseudomonadati; phylum Nitrospirota; species Nitrospirota bacterium. The sequence continues at coordinate 10,667 of JACROP010000086.1, read as the reverse complement.
AAGGTATTTATCAGCGCCTTCTATATAGAGCCTGGCCCTCGCATCATTTTTAAGGACCTCTATGGTAGGGGCCAAAAGACTATTCCTCACCGCTTCTTAAACCTGCAATGCCGTTGCGGCCTATTTTTATCTTTACATTTTCAGCTATCTTGAGGGTTACTGTGTTAGCCTCAATGGCTTCTATAACACCGTATATGCCTCCAGAGGTTATTACCTTATCCCCTTTTTTAAGATTCTCCAGCATCTGCTTGTGCTCCTTTGCCTTCTTTGCCTGAGGTCTTATAAGGAGAAAGTAGAATATAGCAAAAATTAGTATCAGAGGCAGAAAGGAAGAAAACATAGTCTCGATGCCTCCCCCACCTTCCTTTGGCGCTCCACCCATTGCATAGGCAATATCCAAAAACATATTTCACCTCCATAAGTCTTTAAAGATTTCGATAATATACCTTTTTGGTGATTATTTAATCAAGTCGTTGCGACTCGATTCCGAGGGGATAAGGCACTTTTGCATTCCGCCACGAGTGTCTCTTTTTTAATCCCTACATCAATAAAATCCCAGGGCAAAATCTCATCAAAAGGCACCTGTCTGTAAACATAAAAATTTATATCTATACCCGCTGTCCCGGCTGCTTTTTTCCAGTCCTCACCCTTAGAAATAGCCTCAAGAACAGGGGCAGTCCTCCTGTCTCCCCTTGAGAGAAAGCCCTGCATCTCTGCCCATTTTGGCACATCGTGGAATACGCTTACACCTTGTATCTCCCTCAGCATGAGCCTGAGTATTTTAAATTTCTCCTTTAAAGATTTAACCTCCTCCATTGGAAGCCACTGAAATGGCGTAAAGGGTTTTGGCACAAAAGAACTCACACTGAGGTTAATTTTTCCGCGTTTGTTTATCTGCCTTATCTTTTTTACAATGGTAGAGATACCCTCTATATCCTCCATTGTTTCCGTTGGTAGACCGAGCATGAAATAAAGTCTTAAGGTCTCTATGCCGGAACCGAGGATTGCACATGCGGTTTCAAGGATATCTTCCTCTGTAATTTTTTTATTTATAACCTTTCTCAATCGTTCGGTCCCAGCTTCAGGGGCAATTGACACACTCTTGTGGCCCCTTAAAAGTTTAACGAGTTCACCACTTCCCCTGCTTGCCCTGAGGGATGTAATTGAAAAATCAACACCCGTGATATTTAATACCTCCTTTATATCCCGATAATCCGTAAGTGAGGGACCTATAAGACCGATACGGTTTGTAACCGCAGTCGCTTCCTCAACCTCTGCCCTTAGAAGGGCTATATCTTTGCTACGCACTGGTTTATAGACAAACCCTGTGACACAAAATCTGCATGACCAGGGGCAGCCCCTCTGTGCTTCAAGCAGATACATATTGCTGAATTCTGTATCAGGGCTTAAAACATATGTCTTAATCCCTCCCCCTATGTTTTTCTCCCACCTTTTCTTTATGATTTCAGGCGCCCCATCAAAAGCCTTTCTCTCTTTTATTGTTCTATCGTCCTTGTAATAAACATCATAAAAGCGTGGCACATAAATGCCCCCGATTTTTCCCGCACCTTTCAGTAGCCCTTCCCTGTCATGGCCTTCCCTGAAATAGTCAATGAACTCCATAAGCATCTCCTCACCCTCACCAACAAAGACCATATCCATAAAAGGAGCAAGGGGCTCGGGGTTAAAAAATGCACATATCCCGCCAGAAATAACAAGGGGATGTGTCTTGTTCCTTGCCTTAGCATAAAGAGGTATTCTGGCAAGGCTTAAGATTTTAAGGACATTTGGGTAGTCGTTTTCAAAGGATACTGAAAAGGCAAGGATATCGAATTTACTCAGCGATCTCCGGGATTCAAGGCTGAAAAGCTCTGTACCTGTCCTTATATATTCTCCCATATCTTCTTCATCAGGCAAAAAGGCCCTTTCACACAGCACATCCTGTCTTTTATTCATTATTCCATAAATGCCCTGAAAGCCGAGATTGGACATCCCAACATAATAGGTATTGGGATAAATAAGACAAATATTTACCTTGCCTCCGGGGTCTTTATAGACCGTGCCCTTCTCAAGAGAAAGGAGGGATTGGACTTTATTAATCAGGCGCCTGCTCATAAGTTGTATTATACTTAAATCCAGCGATAAGCAGGACTGGATTTGGGTTATATATAATTAATTATATTATCAATAGTGTCCGATAAAAAAATTAGTAATTTTTTAAGTTGTCATTCCCGTGTAAACGGGAATCCAGGATTTCCTGTGTAATGTAGGGGCGGCCCTGTGTGGCCACCCACATGAGGGCAACCACATAGGGTTGCCCCTACAATGGGGGACGGCGTCTGGATTCCTGCTGAAGTTTACCCCGTGCATGGATTCCTGCTTTCGCAGGAATGACGACACGGGGCAGGAATGACTTTAAAAAGTCTTATTAAACATGAGCAATAAAAATTATGTATTATCAATAGTTTTTTAGCCTTTAGCGGACACTAATGTTATATTATAATGAAGCTGTTGCCAAACCCTATATCCCGAATCCAGCGATAAGCGAGGAGGAGGTTTCATTGAAGCGCGAGATTTATCTTGAAAATACCCCACTTCAGGAGGCCATTGACAAATGGCTCAACAAACTTAATTCCGAAGGTAAGGGAAAACCCCTAAATGCTGAAATAATCAATGCGGCTGACTCCCTGGGGCGGGTCACTGCCGAGCCTGTGTTCGCAAGACTTTCCTCGCCCTTCTATCATTCATCAGCAATGGACGGCTATGCAGTCAAATTCATAGACACCTTCGGCGCATCAGAGAAAAATCCCATGAGACTGAAGCTCGGTGAACAGGCAGTTTATGTTAATACAGGCGATCCGGTACCCGATGGATTCAATGCAATAATAATGATAGAGGATGTGAATATAGTGAAAGAGACGAGAGACGAGGGACAAGAGACAAGTAAATATAATAACTCGTCACTCGTCTCTCGTCTCTCGTCTCTTGAGTATATTGAGATCATTGAGCCCGTAACCCCATGGCAGCATGTAAGAGCTATTGGCGAGGACATTGTTGCCACCGAGCTTATAATCCCCGAAAGCCACAGGATAAGGCCGGTAGATATTGGAGCCATACTCGCAGGTGGTATTACAGAAGTGAAAGTAAGAAGGCGGCCAAAGGTTGTCATTATCCCTACAGGCTCAGAAATTGTTGAGCCTAAAAGTGAACTGAAAAAAGGAAATATCATTGAATATAATTCCAGGGTTCTTGCGGGACTTGTAGTCGAATGGGGCGGAGAACCTGTGAGATTCAGAATAGTCCCTGATAATCTCGATGCGTTAAAAAAAGCAATCCTTGAGGCCATAAATGCAGGAGACGTTGTGGTTGTAAATGCTGGCGCCTCTGCTGGCTCTCATGATTTCACTTCCTCTGCAATAGGGCAACTTGGAGAGGTTATAATTCATGGAGTAAACATCAGGCCTGGGAAACCTGTAATTCTTGGATGGGTAAAGGACAAGCCTGTGCTCGGCATACCAGGATACCCTGTTTCAGCCTACATAACTTTCGATATTTTTGTTAAACCCCTTGTATATTTATGGCAGGGTTTGGAAATCGAAGAGCCTGAAAGGCTCAAAGCAAAATTATGCAGACAGGTAGCATCTCCCTTAGGGCAGGAAGAATTTTTAAGGGTCAAAGTGGGAAAGGTAGGAGAAAACACAATAGCAATACCTGTGAGCCGCGGTGCAGGAATCCTTATGAGCCTTGTGAGGGCAGATGGCTTTGTAAGGATTCCTGCCATGTCAGAAGGCATAGGTGCTGGCACTGAAGTAGACGTAGAACTCATAAGACCAAAAAATGCAATAATAAACACGATTGTCTGTATAGGCAGTCATGACAATACCATTGACCTGCTTGCAAATTTTCTGAAAAAGAGATATCCGAAATATTCCCTTTCTTCAGCGAATGTTGGCTCAATGGGAGGGCTCATGGCTGTTAAGCGTGGAGAGGCCCATCTTGCGGGGACACATCTCCTCGATGAGGAAACAGGTAAATATAATGTGCCTTTTATTAAGAGTCTCCTGCCTGAAAAGGGGGTCATTCTGGTAAACCTCGTCTACAGGGAGCAGGGTCTTGTTGTCCTGAAAGGCAACCCTAAAAACATTAGAGGGTTTGAAGATTTAACAGGGGATGATGTGACTTTTATTAACCGGCAATCAGGGTCCGGTACAAGGCTTCTGACAGATAAACACTTAAAGGAACTCGGCATAAGCCCCGGAAAAATTAAAGGCTATGAGAAAGAAGAATACACACATATAGGTGTAGCCTCTGCTGTGCAGAGTGGCGTTGCAGATACAGGGCTTGCCATCTTAGCTTCTGCAAAGGCCCTCGGCCTTGATTTTATCCCGGTTGCAAAAGAGCGTTACGACCTATGCATTGCAAAAGAATTCTACGATACCCCAATGCTTCAGAGCCTCCTTGAAATAATAAGAAATGATGAAGAATTCAGAAACCTCGTCGTGAGCCTCGGAGGCTATGATATTACTGATATGGGGAGAGTCCTCTATGAGGGCTGATTAAGATTGTCTTTGCCCTCTTCTGGTTCAAAAATCCTCTTTGCTCCGATAAATCTTTTTACATAATATGGATGATTGAGATTGCTTATCTTGACCTTCCTGGCCCTTCTGGAGGCATGAATAAAAAGATCATTACCTATATAAATGCCGACGTGAGACGGGAATGTGGCATAGGTTTTGAAAAATACAAGGTCACCGATTGTAAGGTCATCCTTATCAACACCATCTCCTACGTTAAACTGCTCCCTCGCTGTCCTCGGAAGCGGGATATTGAAGAAATTATAAACCTTCTGGACATAAGCCGAGCAGTCAATGCCCATAAGTGTTGTCCCGCCAAACCTGTACGGGATATTCAGAAATTTCTTTGCAAAAAGCACCACCCTTTCTTTTTCGTCAAGGTTCTCTAATTCGGCTTCATCAATTTCAATCTTTCTCTTGGATTTAACTTTCGAAACGTGCATCTCAGTACTTGGTGCTGCATCATCTTTAACGTAAAGGTTTAATCTCTGGCCTAGTTTGACAGCACTACTTTTGAGGTCGTTAAGTCTTTTTAATTCCCTCACAGTAAGGCCGTTATCTCTGGCAATCCTGCTGAGGGTATCCTCCTTTTTTACAATATAAACAGTCCTTAATAGTGCTGAAGTCTGTGCTCTGTGTTCTGTCCCCGAGGTTTCCTCCGCCTCGACAGATCCCTGATTTGATGCATTAACCTCCTCGACAAATTTGGGGTCTCTTGTCGGAGATCCCTCTGGGACAGGAATTGTTATAAACTCCCCTGCCCTGAGGCTATCATCCTCAAGGCCGTTGACCTCTTTAATTTCCTCTATTGATAGCTTATATTTTTTGGAAATGCTGTAAAGTGTGTCGCCTTTTTTAATTCTATAACTTTCAGCAAAGCCTTCAGCTACAAAGATTAAAGAAAAAGATAAAAAAATTAAAATACCTTTGAACATCAAACACCCCTCGCTTTTTTAAAATTTGAGAATCCCGAAAATCGGGACTGACACTAAGATGCTGCTCCCTCTACCTCCTCAAAATCTTTGAGAGTTGGCAGTTCAGAAAGGTCCTTAAGGCCAAAATACTGGAGAAACTCTTTTGACGTGCCATACATAAGCGGCCTTCCAGGGACCTCCTTTTTCCCGAGAATCTTTATAAGCCCTCTTTCAAGGAGGGTTTTTAAAACCCCATCGGAATTCACTCCTCTGATTGACTCTATTTCAGCCTTTATGACCGGCTGTTTGTAAGCAATAATCGCAAGGGTCTCGAGGGCTGGCTGCGAAAGTCGCCACGATACTGCTGTACTCAGCAGTTTCCTGACCCATTCTGCATATTCAGGGCTTGTAACCATCTGATAACCCTGGGCAACCTCTGCAATGAGGATGCCTGAAGCTCTGCCCTGATATTCACTGATTAGTTCTGCCATCAATCTCTCAATATCCCGCTCTCCGATTTCCAGGATATTTTTCAACATCTCCGCAGTCAACGGCTCACCTGAAATAAACAGAAGAGCCTCAATAGCTGCCTTTACCTTTCTATCCTCCACAGTTACCCGCCATAACAAGCGTTAAATTAGCAAAATCCAGGCAAAAATTCAACACAGAATTGACTTTGTAAGTAGCAAAACGTTTGTGGGGGTTGTCATCTTTATTATCCAAACCATTCTTTCGATTTCACTCAAGGCAAGCCTTTACTTAAATCTTTAAATTGGGGGTTCAATTTTGTCCCGACTTTATCGGGAAACCCTTAGTTTGATAATAGTCAAGCCAGTGTTATTATTGAATAGTCAGGTCGAAGACTCGATCGACTCTTCGAGTTCAAGCTGTAAACAAAAAAAATAAGGAGTCCCGAAGCTTCGGGACTCCCGCATAAGACTGTTATTTATTTATACCACGAAGAGCACGAAGGGTACGAAGATTTTACAAGACAAATCCCTTTATGCTTTCCTTTTTCACTTCGTGTTCTTCGTGTCCTTCGTGGTTTAATTTCTTTTAGTCTAACTGAGTTGCAAACTCAGTTACGAGTCGCAACGACCTGCTCCCGACTGTAAAGTTTCTTTACACTACAGGGATTGTAATTTATTTTGACAATATTTTATTTTCGTAGTATTATTTTACAATTTTACAAAAATTTTTTACGATTTTACAAAATCTCTCATGGAAAAGATTTTTACTCATAGCATATTTGTTCTTGAGTCAGAAAAAAAGCCGAGAAAGGCCTTAATTAATTTCCTGTTATCAAAAGGGTTTGCTGTTTCTCTTGGAAAGACTGAGGATGACAGTATAAAGACTCTTCCCCTGGACCCTCCGTCAATAATTTTAACAGATACTTATTGCCTCGAAAAAACAAAGTCGGAAATTCTGAACTTATTACAATCCACAAGTGGATATGACGATGTACGCTGTATCTTAATAGCCACAAAGGGCGAAGAGGAGAAAATAAAATCCTATCTCGGCAACCTCGTTGCAGACTTCATATATGAACCATATACAGAACTTGAACTTGAGACAAGGATCAACTACCACTTAAAAGCACGTTCAATGTACCTTCAGCTCGAGCGTGATAAAAAAGACCTTTCAGCTATTATCGATATATCAAAAACAATATCATCAACCCTGGATCTGGACGATGTCCTTTTTCTCACAGTGAAAAAAATATCAGAGATAATTGCCGTAGCAAGGTGTTCTATTGCCCTTGTAGAATCTGGTTCAGACAAACTCGTTGTCATTGCAAGCCAGGAAGACCCCTCCATAAAAAACCTCGTATTATCATTGGGAAAATATCCAGAGATAAAGAGGGCTATCGAAACAAAAAGTGTTGTAATAATAAATAACATCAGGGAAGACCCTATTATGGAGGGTGTGAGGGAAAAGCTCAACGCACTTAATTTTCACTCCATAATGGTGCTCCCGATAACCATTAAGGAAGAAATAATGGGGACACTGGTCCTCAGGGCTGCAAGTCCAACAACATCTTTCAGTAAAAATGATGTGAGGTTATGTCAGGTTGTGGCCAATACATCAGCAAGCATAATAAAAAATGTCCAACTTTACCAGAATCTTGAGAACACTTTCAAAGAGACTGTTATAAGCTTTGCGCATGCCCTCGAGGCAAGGGACAAATATACACACGGCCATTCAGAAGAGGTAACCCGATACGCAAAGCTAATAGCTATTGAAATGGAGCTTCCTGAGAAAGACATTAATTTAATTTACCAGGCTGGCATCCTCCATGACATTGGTAAAATAGGCATGAAAGAGGAAACTCTGAATAAGCCCGGGCGCCTTACCACAAAGGAGAGGAAAGACTTTCAAATGCACCCTGTCTGGGCAAAGCACATATTATCGCCGATTAAGTCATTTTCAGAGATCATTCCCATAATCTATTATCACCATGAATGGTTTGACGGCTCAGGCTACCCTGAAGGACTCAAAGGTAGCGAAATCCCCATTGGTGCAAGGATAATAGCAGTCGCAGATACATACCATGCCATGGTATCAGACAGGTCATATAGAAAAAGACGCTCCATGGAAGCGGCAATAGAAGAAATCAAAAGATATTCAGGGATACAGTTTGACCCGGAAGTTGTAAATGCCTTTATAAATGTTACGCCGGCTTATTGAAGGGTTTTATGCGCCCTCCCCATGGGGTCTTTTTTAAACACGCTTGAGATCTCGCCGTCCCTCAAAAGCTCAAACATCATAACAAGAGACTTGCTCTGAAAATCAAGGATTTCCTCATCTGTCACCCCATCAGGAAGTCTTTTATCTACAAAATTAGTAACAGGAATTGTATGGGAAAATCTTGACAGCAGCAAAACACCCTTAAAGATTTTCTTATTGGTCTTAAAAGAAAGGAATAACCTCTCAAGAAATTTTTCGAGAAAAACATCGTTCCTGAGCTGAACGAGTTTGTCCATATTTTTAACCATGTAGCGGTATTCTTTATCAATAATACTATCCGCCTTGACTTCCAGAATTGGATGCGTGAGATTTGTTATTGTAAAGAATTTGGGGATGTAGTAATTGTGGGCAACAGTGTCAGCAGCAAGATGAGTAAGGTAACCATAAGCAAACGATTTGTGCTGTTCAGTCCTGGCTGCTTTAAGGAGTTTCCTGCCGACATTCCAGTTATGCGAACTTTTTTCAAAAGCCTGAAACCTCTTACCAACTATTATGTCAGCACTGATATTGCCGTACAGGAAATCATTCTTAAACTTTTTTATAAGATTGTATATTCCTAACGGGACAACAGATGCTCCCAGTGCCAGGACCTGATGCCCTAAGTAAAAATGGGTCAGCGGCCCCCAGGCATAAGCCACAGATGGCACCATCAATATCAATAAAAAAACAAATAAAATTAACATCTAAATTTAATTTTAAATCATTTTTCTTAAAAATTCTACCACTTAATTTTATAAAATCAAAATGCAAAGTTAAGGACCCAAATCCCTCACCCTCACCCTCTCCCATCGAGGGAGAGGGAATTTTAAGGAATTTCTATCTCTGTTTTTGGGAGGAATTCCTTAATTTTGATTTTTGATTTTTGCATTTTAAATTTCCACTTGAACCCTGCTGTAAGTCTTATAAAGTCTTAATTAAGCTTATTCATCGCTGCATCTATGCCATGGGTAAGGATAAATGTAATTGCATCCACAACCCTTTCTATGGATTCTTTAATAATCTCCTTTTCTTCGGCTTTGAATGGTTCAAGGACAAATTCTTCAGGGGGTATTTCTGAGGACCTTCCTATACCTATTTTAAGACGGATAAAATTTTTTGTACCAATTATATCGATAATGGACTGGACTCCCCTGTGACCTCCTGAGGAGCCCTTTGCCCTGACTCTAAGCCTGCCTGGCTCCATATCAATATCATCATGGATTATTATGAGGTTTTTTTCTGCGAGGCCATAGGTTTTGAGGAGAGCCTTTACTGCAATACCACTCTTGTTCATAAATGTAACAGGCTCAATGAGGATAGCCTCTACATCCTCGATAGAGCCTTTACCATAGATATAGTTTTCTGCCCTGCCTTTTAGAGGTATCCTGTATTTTGAGGCAAGGGCCTCGATGACCATAAAACCAATGTTATGGCGAGTTCGGGAGTATTTTCTCCCAGGGTTTCCAAGGCCTACAATTGCCCACAAAAAGAATTATTTCTCCTCTTTTATTTCTTCTTCCTTCTTAGCCTTCTTTATAAGCTCAGGCTCCTTGATCTCCTCTATCCCGACACCCGTCGGGACCGGGGCTACAACCTCTTCTACTACAGGTGCGGTCACTGTGAGCACAACTTCATCGGGCTCTACAAGAATCTTTATCCCCTCTCTGACAGCCAAATCACTGACATGAATAGAGCCACCTATGTCAATAGAAGATGCGTCTATTTCTATAGATTCAGGTATCTGGGTTGGAAGGCACTCAACCCCTACATCCCTCAGATGGTGCTGAAGAATACCTCCCTTTTTTATCCCCATAGGCTCTGCTGTTAAAATCACAGGCACAGTCACTTGAATCTTTTTATCGAGGGACACCTCCATAAAGTCTACGTGAAGCAGCTCACTAACAACAGGGTCGGCCTCGTAATCTTTAATAATAGCCCAATGGTCTGTTGTGGTATCTTTATCTTTCAGTTGCAGCGTTATCAAGGCGTGTTCTCCAGCCCCGGAGTTTATTAATTTAGATACATCTTTCTTCTGGAGTTTTATGGAAGTCGCACTGCCACCACCGTAAAGAACAGCCGGCAGCATTCCCTGCCTCCTCAGGCTCCTTGCAATACCTTTGCCCGCACCTTCTCTTTTTTCTGCTATTAATATAATTTTCTCCATTTACCAACCTCCGTTGTGTTTATTCATACAATAAGCGAACTTACTGACGATTCTTCGTGTATCCGCTGTATTGCCTCTCCTAAAAGAGAAGCTACAGAAAGGACTGTAAGTTTCTTGCATTTTTCTTTTTTGCTATTTAAAGGGATTGTATTGGTTACAATGACTTCTTTTAAATCAGAAGAGTTAATTCGATCTATAGCTGGGCCTGAAAGGACAGGGTGAGTACATGCCGCAAAGATATGCCTTGCCACTTTTTCTTTTATTGCAGATACTGCCTGGGTAATAGTT
>JACROP010000085.1 GCA_016214385.1 Nitrospirota bacterium | reverse complement strand
GGCGATGATGCCATTTTACTCTTTGTAGAACCAGCAAAGGGGACAGATATCGCCCTCGCTACATTGAAGCTCTATGAGAGTTCAACAAGTGACAACACTGATGACATAGACGCATATAGCCTCCTGTTCACACACAAGCTGGATAAGGACAACACCATTGGTGCAAACTATACGCGGGTGCAGGCCGGTAAGCTTGACGGAACCGGTAACATTGCGGTTTACAGGATACCGGGTGCAACAGGTAGCTATCGAAATGCAAGCATTGGTCTCAGCAACGTGGGTCTCTTTGGAAAGGGCAAGGTCGCAGGCTTCGGATATAAGGCAACAGTAGACCTACAGTTCGGAAAGATAAAGGAGATAACCGGTCTTACCATGACCGAGCAGAAGTTCAGTGGCTATGGCATCACCGCAGGTGGTGATTACAAGGTTGACCCTGTTACATTGAGGGCAAACTTTGTCTATGGCTCAGGTGACAGCGATGCCACAGATACCGCTGGCAACACCAAGAACAAGGCTTTCCAGACCTTTGTTGGCAATGTGGTTGACCCGAACCTTCCAACGGTTGTTTATAACTGGAGGGTTGAGACAGCTGCTGGCTCAGGATTAAGGGGCACTGGTATAGCCAACACTACTGCCTATAATATCGGATTGACCTATCCAGCTACAAAAGACCTCACCCTGGCACTGGACTACTACCTCCTGAGGGCCTCAAAGGCGCTGTCTACCACTGTTGATACACTCGGCTACAGCAAGAAGATCGGTTCTGAAGTTGACCTCAAGGTCGCATACAAGATTGCAAAGAACCTCACATATGGCATAAACTCAGGCGTCCTCTTTGCCTGTGACTACTACAAGAGAGCAGCAATAGGTGTAACAAGCGATCCAAAGAATGCATTTGTGTTACAGCATGGTCTAACCCTTAGCTTCTAATTAAAGACCGTAATGCGTTATGCGCAAAGCGTGATGCGTTAAAGTATTCAAAAAGGCGTCCCGACACTTCGGGACGCCTTTTTTTGTTTACAATAAATACTGTCTTCTGCTATTTTATTTTTCCATGGAAGAAATTTACTTCAAAGTAAAGACGCCTCTTGATGTAGAGATTAGAACTACTTCAGAGTATTGGAAATACCTTGTTACCAAAAAGCACCCAATAATGGAGGGCAAGGAGGGTATTGTAAAAGAAACGCTGCAATATCTTCGGGGACAGAAGGTTTTCTGATAACTGCTTATCCAACAGATAAAGTAAAGGAAGGTGAAGTAGTATGGACAAAGTAGTAGTTTATTATCACAGGGATACTGACACAATGGACATCTGGTTTGGTAATCCAGAGGATGAATCCATATGTGAAGAGGCAGGAGAAGAGATTATTCTTAAAAAGAATAAGGACGGAAAAGTAATAGGCATAGAAAAGCTATATGTGAGCAAGACAGTTGGTGTTGGTAAGCCTTTGCCTGTTGAGCTGGTGGTTGCTTAAGAAAGGGTATCAGCCTCAGCTTCTAACTCCGTGATGCGTGAAAGATTCAAGAAGGCGTCCCGGGACGCCTTCTTTGTTTGAATTTTAAAGTATTCTTTGTTAAACTTAGTTATATCTTATAGCGAGGGAGCTCAATGCAGGTTGCAGAAATAGAACTCTATGAGATCTTGAAAAGCAAGATTGGCGAAAAAGAGGCTAAAACTTTAGTTGAGTATATAGAAGCTAAGGTTGAAAAAAAGTTTGAAGAGAAAAAAGACATCTTAGCTACTAAAATTGATATCCAGGATAATTTTAAATAATGATCGGCTCTGTAGTATCCAGAAATGGAATAGATATACGACTAACTGCCGAAAGATGGTCGCATATTGTTGAATCACATGATTACATGGCTGGCAATCAGGATTTAGTTTTTGAGACGATAGAGAATCCGGATTGCATAGTTCAAGGTGGTAAAGATGAGTTAATTGCCATTAGACATTACAAAAAGACTTCTATTTCTGAAAAAGATATGATTGTAATTTATAAAGAGACAAAAAATGAGGGATTTATTATCACAGCTTTTATGACATCAAAACCAGAAAAGATATTTAAAAGAGGTGTATCATGGAAAAAATAAGCAGTGTTTTAGATTCGCTACCATATCTGCTAAAAATGCCCTCTAATAGAATCTGGATAGATTATGATGAGGAGGCAGATGTACTGTATATTAGTTTTAGAAAGCCTCAACAGGCTAATGATAGCATTATGGAAGATGATATAATCTATCACTACCATAATGACGAGTTGGTAGGAATTACAGTGCTTCACGCAAAGAATAAGGCTGGAACATAAGTAAACTTCGTACCCCGTGTTAAAACACTGGGCTTTCTTAGAGGTAGATATTTTGATGCACCCTTACATTCCCGCTCTGAAGAACAGGGCTTTACGGGTTACGGGGTAAATTTTGAACAGATGAAGGCAACAAATGCTTGAAGTAATAGGGGCAATAATTCTTGGGATAGTATTCATATATTTTGCATGGACATTTACCCATTCATAAGGTATAGAAAGCGTTTATTTGTTAACGATGCCTATGCAATAAGGCACGGGATCATGGTCACGTTCTAAATTAAAAAGTTGAGAAGTTAAGAAGCTGAGAAGCTAAGGCGTCCCGAGAATTCGGGACGCCTTTTTTGTTTGTTTGCATTTTTCTCCATTTTATGTGCTATACTTTGTTTACAGGGAGGTCAACATGATAGTTATTAAGTTTAAAAGCCGTGAAGACAAGATTAATGGTTATTATCTCCTTGCTTTAAAAGGCATTGTTCGTGGGTTGCGAAATGATCTGTTTGAGATAAATGATTTTATGTTGAAATATCTTGATGAAGAAAGAATCCAATACGAAATAGTTAAAGCGGATGTTCTGAGTGAAACTGAAAAGATACGAAATACTCCTGCCGCTGCTCTATAATGACGGCTCAAGGATTGAGAAAGAAAAATTTCTAATTACAAATGAAAAACTTGTAGAAAGATTCGGCGCGACTACTTTGTACTCTGAACTTATAAAAAGCATCAGTTAAGAATTTAAAAGGACAAGAAGTTAAGGCGGCGGGCTAAAGCCCGCCGCCTTTTTGTTTGATTTTTCTGTTACCCTTGTCCCACCTCGTAGGTGGTCATTTGGCATTAAATTTTAAGGGAAGTTATCGAAAATATCAATGGGATATACCTGAGCCCACCTACGAGGTGGGACTTATGTGGTATTGCCTTTCTTTTAATCAATCACTTATAATTTTTAAATCACAGATGTGTAAAAGGGAGTTACGACAGTGTCAGGACATTCTAAGTGGGCGCAGACCAAGCACAAGAAAGCTGTAATTGATGCGAGAAAGGGGAAGCTCTTTTCAAAGCTTGCCAAAGAGATAGCAGTGGCAGCGAGGATTGGCGGCGGCAATCCTGATATGAACCCGCGGCTCAGGCTCGCTATTGAAAAAGCCAGAGAAGCTAATATGCCGGCAGATAACATCAAGAGGGCGATAATGAAAGGCACAGGAGCGCTTCCGGGCGCAGCTTACGAGGAGGCTATTTATGAAGGTTATGGGCCAGGCGGCGCAGCACTTATGCTTGAGGTTCTCACAGACAATAAAAACAGGACTGTTTCTGAGATAAGGCATATTATGAGCAAGCACGGAGGCAATATGGGAGAGGCTGGATGTGTTGCGTGGATGTTTGAAAAAAAGGGCTATATCCTTGTTGATAAGAAAAAGATAGATGAGGACAGCCTTATATCCATCTGCCTTGAAGCAGGTGCCCTGGATATAAAAAATGACCCTGAAGAGGAAAACTATGAGATTATTACAGCGCCTGAGGATTTGAAAAGGGTCAGGGAAGCCCTTGAGAAGGCAAGGGTCGAGTTTAATTTAGCAGAGGTTACGATGCTCCCGAAGAGCTATGTAAAACTCGAGGAAAAAGATGCAGAGCAGATGCTTAAACTGATGGATGCACTTGAAGAGCATGATGACATACAGAATGTTTATGCTAACTTTGACATACCTGACGAGGTAATGGCAAAGGTGAAATAAGGCTTTAGCCACTGACTTGCACAGACTTTTTCATGGAGAAAAAATTTTTATACGAAGACATAACAGAGAGAATTATCAGATGTTTTTATAATGTTTATGATGAATTAGGAGGCGGCTTTTTGGAATCAGTATATGAAAAAGCCTTAATGATTGAACTGGGAAGTATTGGACTAAGAGCCGATACCCAAAAAAATTTTAATGTATCTTATAAAAATCACTTAGTAGGAGAATTTAAAGCAGATATTATTGTTGAGGACAAGATAATCATTGAAATTAAGGCTGTAACTAATCTAATATCACAACACGAAGCCCAACTAATAAATTACCTAAAAGCTACAGGAATAAAGGTAGGGTTATTAGTGAATTTTGGAGACAAATTAGAATTTAAAAGAAGGATATTTTAGTCAGTGGCAGAGCAAAATAAGAGAGCTTAGCCACAGACGGACACAGACTAAAAAAAGAATTAAATCTTTTAAAAACATTTATGATGTCTGTGTTAGTCAGTGGCAAAAAATGTATTTAATCAGTGAAAGTCTGTGGCTAAATAATTTCAATGCGTGTAATTGGTATAGACCCAGGCACTATCTGCTGCGGCTACGGAATTGTAGATGCAGTCTCCACAGAGACAAGAGACAAGAGACAAGAGACCAATTCAGAGACAAGAGACGAGAGACAAGAGACAAGTAAATATAATAACTCGTCACTCGTCACTCGTCACTCGTCTCTTGAAAAGTCACTCGTCACTCGTCACTCGTCTCTGCTTTACATTGCATCGGGAGAGATAAAGGTAAATAAAAGGGATGCCCTCGCTGAGAGGCTAAATTTGCTTTACCACTCCCTCAAGAAGATTATTGATGAATATAAACCATCCCATATTGCGCTTGAGAAAATTTTCTTCTCAAAGAGTATACAGTCTGCATTTGCTCTCGGGTCAATGCGGGGTGTTGCCATGCTTTTGGCTGCTCAGAGCAGCACACCTGTATTTGAGTATAACCCGACAGAGTTAAAACAGGCTGTTGTTGGTTACGGAAGGGCTGAAAAAAGGCAGGTAAAAGAAATGGTCAGGGTTATTTTAGAGATAAAAGAGGACCTCACTGAAAATGGCGCTGACGCCCTTGCTTTATGTATATGCCATATAAATTCAGTAGATAGATTAAAATATGTGAAGTGATTGTATAATAACAGTGGTAAATTAAAAATAAAAAATCAAATTTATCTTTGATTCTTGATTTGCTGAATGTTAATTAATAGATGATGTAAGTCGTTGCGACTCGTAACTGAGTTGTTAAATATGAAAGATAAAGCATATCTGGAGAACTAACATTGATAGCTGCACTTAAAGGCAGGGTTATCAATAAGGCAGCCGGTGGGATTGTTGTTGATGTCGGGGGTGTGGGCTATTATGTCCATATCCCGCTCAGCAGCCTTTGCAATATCCCTGACGGTGAAGTTTTTCTTTATACTCATACACACGTGAGGGAGGATGCCCTTCAGCTTTACGGTTTCCTCACAGAGGAAGAGAAGAAAGTTTTTGTTACGCTCCTGGGAGTAAACGGTATAGGGCCAAAACTCGGTCTTGCGGTTCTCTCAGGAATGCCTGTGCAGAGATTTATGGAGGCGGTTTACAATGAGGATATTCAGGCAATAACCTCAATTCCTGGCCTCGGCAAAAAGACCGCTGCGCGGCTTATACTTGAACTTAAAGAAAAACTTCCAAAGATAACTGCTTATTCAACCGGTGCCATTGCCTCTGATGCAGCATCAGCCCTTGTAAACCTGGGTTATAAAAAGTCTCTATCTGATGAGGCGGTTGAGAGGGCTATAAAAAAAGGAGCCAATACAATAGAGGATATTATCAGGGAGGCACTAAGATTCCTTACAGGTGATGACAAATGATAAACAACAAATGTAAAATAATTGCATGAAGGATTTACCTGAGAGGACAATAACACCTGAGATTAAGGATGAAGACCTCGGCTTTGATATTAGCTTGAGACCGAGGTCTTTTGATGAGTTTGTTGGTCAGGAAAGGATAAAGGAAAACCTCAAGGTCTTTATCCAGGCAACAAGGCAGAGGGCAGAGCCCCTTGACCATGTGCTTTTCTGCGGGCCTCCAGGGCTTGGAAAGACGACTCTTGCCCATATAATCGCCAGTGAACTTGAAGTCGGAATAAAAACCACATCAGGCCCTGTGCTTGAAAGGCCTGGTGATGTTGCCGCTATCCTCACAAACTTAGCAGACAGAGATATTTTATTTATAGACGAGATCCACAGGCTGCCGAGGATTGTTGAGGAGGTTTTATACCCTGCCATGGAAGACTATCAACTCGATATTATTATAGGTCAGGGCCCAAGCGCAAGAACGCTCAAGCTGAATCTTCCGAAGTTTACACTTGTAGGCGCCACCACGAGGACAGGCCTCCTCACGTCTCCTTTAAGGGACCGCTTTGGTGTGATAAACAGGCTTGATTATTATGGTCCGCCTGACTTAGGAAAGATTATTTTAAGGTCAGCTAAGATACTCGGTGTAGAGATTTCAGGAGAGGCTGCTATGGAAATTGCCAGAAGGAGCAGGGGGACTCCGAGAATAGCCAACAGGCTTTTAAGAAGGGTCAGGGATTTTGCCCAGGTCAAGCAACGAGCGACGAGAGACGAGAGACGAGAACTTGTCACTTGTCAGTCGTCACTTGTCTCTAAAGAAAAGACTGTCGTTGAAATAGATGTTACTAAGAATGCCCTTAAGGCAATGGATGTTGATGAGAGGGGTTTTGATGACATGGATAGAAAACTCCTGCGTACAATAATAGAAAAATTTAATGGCGGGCCTGTTGGCCTTGATACCATTGCCGCTGCCATAAGAGAAGAGAAAGATACAATAGAGGATGTATATGAGCCATATCTCCTGCAAGAGGGCTTTCTTGAAAGGACGAATAGAGGCAGGATGGCAACAAAACTTGCATATGAACATTTTGGGATCCAGAAGAACAGTGGACTGTTTTAAATTGCCACAGATTTACACAGACTTATGAAAATATGTCTTTTTATTATTCCGAGCAAAGCGGGGAATCTTGGGCCTGTGAAAACAGGGTCTGTGGCTAATAAGTCATGAATATTCTTCTCCACATTTGTTGCAGCAACTGTGCTATCTATCCAGTCCAGAGACTCAGCGAGCAGGGACATAACTTTAAAGGTTTCTGGTTTAACCCGAATATTCATTCTTTTCATGAGTATATGCTGAGGCTCAATTCTCTCAAGGATCTGGCTGATAAATGGGATATGGATGTGTTGTACAGGGAAGGCTATGGGCTTAAGATCAAAGTAAAGGTCGGTACGACTCGCAACCGAGAGCGCTGCCAGCACTGCTACAGGTTGAGGCTTGAAGAGACTGCAAAAGAGGCGTCCAAAGGAGGCTTTGATGCATTTACCACAACCCTTCTTGTGAGCCCCTATCAGGAATTCGAAAAAATTGCTGTTATCGGAAATGAGCTTTCAGAGCAGTACAATGTGTTATTCTATCTTGAAGACTTCAGGCCGGGTTTTAGAGGCGCCATGGCCCTTTCAAAAGAGCTCGGTCTTTACAGGCAGAAATACTGCGGCTGTATATACAGCGAGATGGAGAGACATATAAAGGCAGTAGACAATGTAAGGGCAGGGCTTGCTCTGCCCAATAATAAATAATATGCAGGGATTTGATTTTTTAGGCAAGATGCTTTTCATTTTCGGTATCGTCCTTATTGTCCTTGGCCTTTTTCTTATGTTCGCAGGGAGGATACCTTATATAGGAAGGCTTCCAGGGGATATCGTTATTCAGAGAAAGAATTTTACATTTTACTTCCCCATTACTACAGGCATAATCATCAGTATTATCCTGTCACTCCTCTTCTGGTTTTTAGGTAGAAAATGAGAAATAGGAATTTTAAATTTTATTTCTCATTTCTTATTTCTTATTTCTTATTTCTAATGTGTAGCCCGTCCTCGGCAGAAGTCGTTGCGACTCGTTCCCATGATACAATAAAGGTTCTTATTATTGATGCTCCAGAGCACCCTACCTTCTCAGGTAAGGCCGAGAAATTAGGAAGTATCAGAGGTGAAGTATTTGTAAATGGCAATCGCTACAAAGGCTCCATTGAGGTTAAACGCAGCGATAACGGACTTATAGTGATTAATGAGCTGCCCCTTGAAACTTATGTGGAAGGTGTGGTTGCGTCTGAGGTTGGAAGGGACTGGGAAATGGAGGCCCTGAAAGCTCAGGCTGTTATCTCGAGGACTTATGCTGTTTACCATAGGGCTATGAATGCAGGCAGGGATTACCATCTTACATCAACCGTCCTGCATCAGGTTTATAAGGGAGAGAACTATAATCCGATGATAAGTCAGGCAGTGAGAGAAACAGAAGGGGAGATACTTACTTTTGAGAGCAGGCCGATAGAGGCTATTTACCACTCCACGTGTGGCGGCAAAACAGAGCTTCCTGAGGAAGTGTGGGAGAACAGCAAGGCTTATCCATATCTCAGACAGGTGGGGTGTTCGGATGAAAGCTCCCCGTATTCGACATGGCAGAGGAGGTTTAATTTTAATGACATCGGGAAAGCCCTGGGAATAAAGGATATAAAAGACATAAAAATTGTCTCGCTTACTTCTACTGGCAGGGTCAAGATGCTTAAGGTGTTCACAGAAAATTCAGAGCAGATGGTTAAGGCTACAGACCTCAGGAGGCTTTTAGGATATAAGGAGCTTCCAAGCACCATGTTTACAATGAAAATAGAAGGTAGAGAAATTCTCTTAGAGGGCGGAGGTTATGGCCATGGAGTCGGGCTCTGCCAGTGGGGTAGCCTTGAGCTTGCAAAGAAAGGTAAGAATTACAAGGAGATCCTCAGGTATTATTATCCAGGAACGGTGATAAGCAAGTTATTAAGTAATTAATTTAGGTTCATCTCGAAAAACAATATGAAACTCTTAGAATTTGATTATTTTCTTCCAAAAGGCAGGATAGCAAAGTACCCGCTTGATGAGAGAGACTCATCGCGGCTGATGGCGCTGCGCAGAGAAGTCGGAGACTCGACTCTGCGAGATGGCAGTATCGAACACAGAAAGTTTAAGGATTTGGTAGATTATTTGCGTGCAGGGGATGTCCTTGTTGTTAATAACACAAAAGTTATGCCTGTTCGCCTTTATGGTAAAAAGCCAACAGGGGGAAAGGCAGAGATACTGCTGATCAGGGAGCGTGGCGCAGGTATGTGGGAGGCCATTGTCAGGGGACAGCGGCAGGGCAGGGTCTTATTCGAGAACGGACTTTCTGCCGATGTATTTGAAGGAAACAGCACAACAGTAGTGAGATTCACAGGCGATAATATAAAAGAATCCATTTACAGGATAGGGCACATGCCACTTCCACCCTATATAAAAAGAGATGCGACAGAAATGGACAGAGAGAGATACCAGACAGTTTATGCAGAGAAGGAAGGCGCTATTGCTGCGCCTACTGCAGGGCTACATTTTACAGAGAAGCTTTTAAAAAAGATACGGAAAAAGGGGGTTGAAATATGCGCCCTGACCCTTCATGTTGGCTATGGCACCTTTAAGCCTGTTCTCATCGAAGATATAGAGGATCACAGGATGGATGAGGAATTCTATGAGATTCCAGCATCCACTGCCATTTCTATAGCATCTGCAAAATCAGAGGGCCGAAGGGTTATTGCTGCAGGCACAACCACCACCAGGGCGCTTGAGTCAGCCTTCGTCGGTGATGGTATAAGGAGCGCAGCAGGGAAGACATCCCTGTTTATTTTCCCAGGCTATAAATTCAAGGCAATCGATGCGCTTATTACAAATTTTCACCTTCCTAAATCCACACCCATGATACTAACCGCTGCCTTCTCAGGCCTTGCATTCCTCAGAAAGGCATATTCAACAGCCTTCAGGTCAGGTTACAGGTTTTTTTCTTACGGCGATGCCATGCTGATACTGTAGGCAGTCTTCCCTGCGGGTTCAATTTTGCCAGGCTGTTGAAAAACTCGAAAATAACCATAAGTGTCAT
>JACROP010000084.1 GCA_016214385.1 Nitrospirota bacterium | reverse complement strand
TATATTGCAAGGCAGGATATACTACCAGGTCAGAAGGTAAAGGAAGGCAGAAATATCAGAGTATTTTTAAGTAAGGGGCCAGTGGTGGCTTCAATGCCGGCTGTTGAAGGAGAGCCTCTCGATAAGGCAGAGCTCATTCTGTCTAAGGCAGGGCTCAGGACAGGCAGGGTCAGCAGGGTACATTCAGATACTGTTGGAAAAGATATGGTAATCGCCCAGCGTCCTCAGACAGGGGAACCCGGAGGGGGCATGGTAAGCCTCCTTGTCAGTCTCGGGCCTTATGAGGTATCTTACAAATGTCCGTCTTTTACTGATAGATCACTTGAAGATGCAAGGGCTTTAGCACAGAGACTTGGGCTCAGGTTATCAGAAAAAGGCAAAGGGGATAAAATTCTCTCCCAGAAACCTAATGCCGGAAGCGTTATAAAAAAGGGAGCTACCGTAGAGGTCACTATTGGTGAGGAAACAAAAGAGTGGTAATATTTCAGGAGGTTTTATGGTTAAGATAGCTCCTTCTATTCTTTCTGCGGATTTTTCAAGGCTTGGCGAGGAAGTAAAAAAGGCTGTAAAGGCCGGCGCGGATTTAATCCACATCGATGTTATGGATGGGCATTTTGTCCCCAATATCACTGTTGGCCCCCTTGTGGTTGAGGCTTTGAGAAAGATTACATCTCTCCCCCTCGACGTCCATCTGATGATTGAGGAACCAGACAGATTTATAATGCCTTTTGTTAAGGCAGGAGCCGATATTATTACCATCCACTCAGAGGCGTCTGTTCATCTGCACAGGAGTATCCACTGGATCAGGGAAAGCGGTAAAAAGGCAGGAGTTTCCCTTAATCCCGCCACTCCGCTCAGCAGCCTTGATTTTATTCTGCCGGATGTTGATTTAGTATTGCTGATGTCAGTAAATCCTGGCTTTGGCGGCCAGGGATTTATACCACAGGTCATTGGCAAGATAAAGAGGCTTAAGGAGATAATAGAGGATGCAGGTTACAGGATTGAAATAGAGGTTGATGGAGGAGTCAATGTAGATAATGTCAGGGAGATAGCTATGGCTGGCGCTGACATATTAGTAATGGGGTCTGCTTTTTTTAATTCAGAGGACTATACGGAAATTGTAAAAGCGGTCAGGAGAAAGGTTGGTACTTGATCAAGAGTTTTTCAGGGAGGCAGAGAAGAAGAGGGCGTCAGCAAAATATGGCGAGGCACTTAAATTATACAAAAAGGCCCTCAGGGGTTTCAAAAGAAAAGCTGATATTGATGGTATTGTCGACTGCTACCTTTGCCTCGGTGATACATTAAGGGCAACAGGCGATTTTACAATAGCCATATCTTATTATCAGAAAGCCCTCGAGATTGCACAGGCTATTGGCGATAAAACATCTGAAGCAGACGCCCTTTCAGGCATGGCGCTCTCTGTCAGGGCACTTGGAAGATGGAAGGATGCCCTCGACATTATATTTAAGGCAAGAAAACTATATAAAAACCTGAAGGATAAAGAAGGGGTTGCATTTTCCCTGTGGGCTGAGGGTGGCACTTTAAGGATAAGGGGCGACCTGAGGTCTGCAATCAAACGCTTTCAGAGCGCACTTGTTATTTATCAGCATCTTAAAAACAGGGCAGGGGCAGGTTATTGTTACTGTGGCCTTGGAGGCTCCAGCAGGGTTGCAGGAAATTTTAATGATTCAGAGAAGTATTACAAGAAGGCCAATGAGACCTTCAGGGATATAAAAGACCGCTTTGGCCTTGCCTATTCTTACTGTGGCATTGGAAATGCAAAAAGAATGAGGGAAGACTATAAAGAGGCCATCTCATATTTTAAAAAGGCCACGGCCCTCTATAAAAAAATAGGTGACAATGTTAGCTATGCCTATACACTCTGGAGTCTCGGCACAAGTTACAAGATGCTCGGGGACATTGAGAAGGCCCTGGAGAAATTTAAAGTGGCAGATTCCTTTTTTAAAAAAACAAAAGACCCCAGGGGGCAGATTTACTGCATCCTTGCTTCAGGAGAATTGCAATACCTTTCAAATCCCCCCTCGCCCCCCTTTTCTAAAGGGGGGATGGAGGGATTATCTTCATCTGTAAGGGCTTTCTCAAGGGCTTTCAACCTTGCCCGTGCTTATGGCTTTAAGATTGAGGAGGGTTATGCAAAGAAACTCCTCAATGCTGCCCGATCCGAGAGGGGCTTCCCATTCAACTTCCCATGAGTTCTCGAGGATTCAAAAGGCCGTGACCCGTAATGCGTAATGAGTAATGTGCAAAATAAATACACATAACGCATCACGCATTACTCATTACGATTTACCCTTCCTAAAAATAGACATTGACATCCTTTAATCCTCCCTCTCCCTTGATGGGAGAGGGCTGGGGTGAGGGTGTGGGTCCTTTATAGTCCTTGAAATATAAATGGCTATTTGTTAGTATGAAAAATGTGAGGGAGAAGGCCTTGGAAGGATTAACAAAAGCCAGCATTCTAAACAGGACAATAGCGAAGACCATTGATTTTATTATTGTTGGCGCTTTACTTGAAACGATTCCAAAGGTCGGCTATTTTGCAGGCCTGACCTATCTTCTCATATGTGATGGCCTTTTCGATGGTAGAAGTATTGGCAAGCGCCTTATAGGGCTTAAGGTTGTCAATCCTGAGGCCATGAGTGCATGCGGCTTCAGGGAGTCAATAATCAGGAATTTCCCTTTTGCTGTGGGATACATCTTGATGGTGATACCATTGATAGGTTTTATCTTCCCGGCGATAATTTTAACCCTTGAGGGGCTCCTTATGATTGGCAGCAGTACGGGTATGAGGCTCGGAGACGAGCTGGCAAAGACCCAGGTTATTGAAGAAAAAACAGTTAAGCAGGAAAACAGGACTGAAAAGATAATAGAAGGAGGGTAAATGTTTCTCAATAAAATTCTTGGATTATTTTCAAATGACCTTGCTGTAGACCTTGGCACTGCAAATACCCTTGTTTTTGTTAAAGGTAAAGGCATTGTGTGTAACGAACCTTCTGTCGTTGCTGTACAGAAAGACACGAACAGGGTTATAGCTGTTGGAGCTGAGGCCAAGAAGATGTTTGGTAAGACGCCGATGAATATAGTTGCAATGAGACCGATGAAGGATGGAGTTATCGCAGACTTTGACAAGACAGGTGAGATGCTTCGATACTTCATAAGAAAGGTACATAACAGGAAGAGCTTTATTTCGCCGAGGGTTGTAATCGGAGTTCCTTCTGGAATAACACAGGTTGAGCAGAGGGCTGTAAAGGATGCTGTACAGGCTTCTGGCGCGAGAGAGGTCTATCTTATAGAAGAGCCCATGGCTGCGGCATTGGGTGTGGGACTTCCTATTGGAGAACCTACAGGCAACATGAT
>JACROP010000083.1 GCA_016214385.1 Nitrospirota bacterium | reverse complement strand
TTTATTATCTCCCTTCTTGCCGCGCCAATAGTGAGCGGGATTTTTTCGAAAGGGATATTATCTTCATGCTTTAGTTTGTAAATAAGTTCCGCAATCTGAGGAAGCCTGAGTTTAACATTTGACATATCGTCAGGTGCTGTAAAAACATCCTCAGGGATACCGCTTCTAACAATACTGCCCTTGCTTAATATATAAAGCCTGTCAAGAAATAATGGGACGAGGTCGACGCTGTGTGTTGCCATAACTATGGTCACACTATTTTCTTTATTGAGCCTTCTCAAAAGTTTCATCATCTTATACTCGCCCATTGGGTCTAATCCTGCTGTTGGTTCATCAAGCAGTAAGATTTCATGGCCCATGGCTAAAAGCCCTGCGATGCACGCCCTTTTCCTCTGTCCAAAACTCAGGTTATGGACAGATTTCTTTTGAAGGCCTGTTAGTTCAACCTCATTTAGGGCACTTAATACCCTTCTTTCAACATCTCCAGTGTCAAGCCCCATATTTATAGGCCCAAATGCAACATCCTCAAAGAGCGTTGGCGCAAATAGCTGATCATCAGGATTCTGAAAGACAAGACCGATCTTTTTATATATCTGTTTTGGAGTGAGCCTTTTTATATCAGTTCCATCAAGATACACACTGCCGTCAAATCCCTTGAGAAGGCCGTCCATTACTTTAAGAATGCTTGTCTTGCCTGAGCCATTTGAGCCCAGTATACCGATGAATTCACCTTTTTTTATCCCGAGGTTTATATCAGACAGGGCTACCGTCCCGTCAGGATATTTAAAGGAGTGAATATTTACAGATAGTCTTATCTGACTACTGACTGCTGACTGCTGACTGCTTTTTATATCTTCCATACAAATCCCATTGCGGTTATAACTAAAACCGAGATAATAATCTCGGATGATTTGAAGGGCTTGTGTTTTAACATATGGATATTGCCATCATAGCCTCTCTGAACCATTGCTACTGTAATGTTCTGGCTGTGCTCAAATGCCTTGATTACAAGAGAGCCTGCCAATGTGCCGAAAGAGCTTAATCCCCTTTTGATGCTTGAATAGCCGAGCCTGTTTTTCTGTGCATTGTAAATAACCATTGCGTCCTCAAGGAGCACAAAGATATATCTGTATGCAAACATTAATATCTCTATAAAACCCTTCGGTACTCTAAACCACGACAGCCCTGCTATGATATCTGTAAAAGGCGTGGAAAATCCCAATACAGCGACAATGGACACTGCACTTATAATCCTGCTTGCAATCATCAAGCCGTCCATAAGTCCGTCTTTATATCCTGTTACAGTGAGAAGTGAGAAGTGAGAAGTAGGAAGTGAAATAGAAAATATAATATCCTTTCCTGAGAAAAAGAATTTCAGGAGGAGTACTATGGATGCAATAAAGATGGGTTCTGAAAACCTGAGAATAAAGACCTTTAATGGTACCCTCATCTTAATGCAGAAAAAGAGGCAGAGCAATGTCACAAGCAATGGAAGGACAAAGCCTTTATAACTTAAGACCATTGCAAGCATAATTAGGGAAACAAGGATTTTTACTCTTGCATCAATTTTTGAGAGAATATGTTCTTTTTTAAAGTATTCTGAAAATAGTTCCATCGTTGTTTCCACCTTCTGTTGTTTTCACCCTCCCCTTTATCCCCTCCCATCAAGGGAGGGGATTTTTTAGTTTCCTCTCCCCTTGTGGGAGAGGGTTAGGGTGAGGGGGATTTAAACTTAATTTTTTTCAGCCCGTAATTTTCTGCTCATCCCTCCTGATTTTTGGCGCTCTTTCAACCATAAGTATCCTCCAGTAATATCCGCCGATAAATCCACCAACTGTACCTGCAATGAGGAAGACAAAAAGGAGCAGGTCGCCTTGATCTGTATTTATAAACGGCTCTTTAGCCTCCCTCCCATGCTCCTTTGCGAACTTTTCGACAACAGTTTCATCCACACCAGGCCATTTCTCAGAGGCAGTAGTGTCAGTGAATAGTGAATAGTGAACAGTGAATAGCGCAAAAATTGTCAGAAAAAATATTCCACAACTTTTAACTTTTAACTTTGAAATTTGAAATTTCATATCGCCTCCTCTGCTTTGATCACCCGCATCTTTACAAGCAGGTCAGGACGCTTTTTATAAAGGAGTGTAACCATCCCAGCAGTCATTGCCCCCTCAAGTATTCCCAATGGAAGCTGCGTTGGTATAAAGGCAACCGCTATTTTCCAAAAGAGCGGCATAAAAGGCGAATCACCCCTTATACCCGAAGCAAGCTCAACAGATGTTGTAAGATATGTTGCCCAGTCAGCAAATAACCCTGCCATGAAACCTGCAATTGCCATGTTTATTTTCATAGAGCGCAATAGCTTGAATGTCAGGAAACCAGCGAATGAGCCCATCACGCCCATGGATACTATATCTGCTCCCCATGTGCTTAACCCACCATGTGCAAGAAAAAGCGCCTGAATGAGAAGCGCAACTGCTGTAATCAATATGCTGATAGCAGGTCCTACGAGTATCCCTGATATTCCTGTGCCGCATGGATGTGAGCATGTACCTGCTGTAGGCACTGGTATGGGCATGCATGAGATTATAAATACCACCGCTGCCATCAGTCCCACGAGTGGTTTGAACGAAAGGTCAACGGAGGAGAGCTTCTTAAGCCTGTACAATCCCCATGCCACAAAGGGGACAGCTATAACAGACCAGAACAATGCCCAGTTAAATGGCAATATCCCCTCTGAGATATGCATGGCATGGGCATCAGTGACAAGTGACAAGTGACAAGTGACAAGTGAGAGAACAAAAATAAAATAATTTTGAACTTTGAAATTTGAAATTTGAAATTTCATATTGCCTCCCTAAAACCTGTATGTTATTCCCGCAAGCACTGAAGAATCAGTTGCAGGCTTGTTAAGTCCGTGTTTGTAACCTATATCGAGATCCAAATTCTCGGATATAGAATACACCAGACCTCCCAGCACAAATGCGGGGTCTACCTTTGATGTCGTGCTGGGGTTTCTATCCATGCCTATATTTGCCACCAGCCTGAGTTTCTCTACAACTTCATATTCGGAAGCAAGGGATACATGCCAAAGGTTTACCCTGTCTCTGGGCTCCTTGCTGTTGTCATTCCTTTTGTACATGGCATTGAAATGCAGTGTTACAGGCTTTAGTTCCTGTGTGGCTACAAAAAACAGTCCATAGGTAGTCCTTCCGTTTCCGAGTCCTCTTCTTTTGCTGCCTGCCGGAAGGGTAATGCTCGGTTTTAAGGCAAGGCTTAATCCACTGTCCTCATTGTCGTAAAACTTCCATTTCAGTTCCAAAACCGTATCAGATATTCCGTCCTCTGATGTTGAAGTTGCAGGGGACTCACCAGTTTCATCTGTCTTTGTCCTTAGGTACTGATACGGAATACCGAGTATTAAATCCATGCTGTCGGTTAGTCCATATGCTATGGTTGCTGTTACTGTAGAGGTTTTCTGTGTTGTCCCGTCTTCTGCCTCCCGTGAACGCTCAAATCCCATCTCTATCTCTGTCTTGCCCTTTCCCTGCACCCCTGTGTCCTCGGTTACGAGGGGGTGAAGGGCATAACTTGTTCCTGCCATAAAAATAGTGATCACCGCCGATAATAAAATTCTTTTCAACATATTTTCTCCTTTTCATCGAGGTTTTTGGAATGAGAGGTCTTCCGGCTTCAGGCATTTTTAGCACCCAAAAATTTCGTTTTTTTTGCTATACCTTTCTACTCACCCACCTTCCCATCCCGATCTATCGGGACAGTGGCACTAAATTAGTCGTGAGTCTTTATTTCAAAATCTTAAATCTTTGACTCTCGACTATCGCCTTTTGACTATTGACTAAGTTTACTGGGCTTTCGTTCCTGTCACGGCTGCGTGACAGCAGGGGATTTTCACCCCTTTCCGCTTCGTCATTCCATGATTTACATTTTTTTCTTACTTCACTTCTTACTTCTCACTTCTTACTTCATAGTTACCATCTCCTTCCGTCATTTTTGCGTTTAAAAATTTTGGAGAGGGGTAGTGGGAATCGAACCCACATAGGAAGTTTTGGCCTCCTATATCTGGTTTTGCAGACCAGGCAGGACACCAGTCCCTTGCCCCTCAATCTTTGTTCAACACACCATCTTTAATAGTGCATTTACAATTGCCGCTGCTACAGGGCTTCCACCCTTTCTTCCCAATGATGTTATAAATGGATACTTCATATGTAAGAGAACCTCTTTTGACTCAACAGCCCTGACAAAGCCGACAGGCACACCGATTACAAGCTCAGGCTTGCAACCCTCATTCCGTATGAGTTTCATTGTCCTGTAGAGTGCGGTAGGTGCATTTCCTATCGCTATGATACCAATGCTGTTATTCTCTTTTAATGCCATCTCGATTCCCATCTCAGCCCTTGTCATGTTTAGTTCGGAGTTCGGAGTTCGGAGTTCGGGAGGTGTATTTTGAATATTACATATAACCCTGC
The DNA here is from genome assembly GCA_016214385.1 of Nitrospirota bacterium. Taxonomy (NCBI): domain Bacteria; kingdom Pseudomonadati; phylum Nitrospirota; species Nitrospirota bacterium. The sequence goes on along the minus strand of JACROP010000083.1, from coordinate 13,517 downwards.
CACCGCATCTTTCAAGTGCCATTTTATTTATCCCTGCCTCCACCATGTGGACATCAACGAGGATGTTCATTCCATTTTTTATTGCTCTTTTTCCTGCCTCCACGGCCTCTGGATGGAAACGCATATTTTTGGCGAAATCAAAATCTCCTGTAGCATGTATAACCCTTTTTACGATGGGCAGTTCAATATCCCTGAAGCCTGTCTCTCCAAGCTCCTCTGTGATTATCTCAAAGCTTTTCTCCTCTATCTCGTGAGGTTTGAGTATCTTAACCTCTTTGATGTCTTTCCTTGACCTTTCAAGGACGACCTTTGCAATGTTTTCATGCACGCCAAGGGGTTCGGTAAGGACAAACTCAATGTCGCTATATTTCTTCTGTGCTTCATTAATCATTTCTGTAATGTCTTCCTCAAAGTGTCTTCCTCTATAGAGAAAATAAGGGTGTATGATTACCTTTTTAGCGCCTTTTGAAACGCAGGCAGAAACACCCTCAAAAAAATCAGGTCTCCCAAACTGCAAAAACGCTACCTCTACAAAAGGTATATCCCCCATCTCCTTTACCATATAAGCCATATGTTTAAGTGTTTTGTTTGCTTCTGTTAGCCTGCTTCCGTGTCCTAAAAGTAGTATTGCGTCCATTATGTCTCCATAGAGAGCTTTATAAAGTTATTAGCCATATCGGGGTTTGAGCCAAAATGTATATGCACATAACTTGCGAGGGTGTTTTTAAACCTGTAGCCTTCATTATAAATATCCTGACCTCTTCTATCCTTCACAGAATAAGAAGTTGAGAAGTTGAGAAGTTGAGAAATTGAAGCGCTTTTAACTGCTATCCTTTTCCCCTCTTCCAAACTTCTTATCTTCTTATCTTCCGTCTTCTCAATTATCTCCGAATAATGAAACTCATGTCCTCTCAACCTATCCCCCCTTTTGCCCATGGTACAATCTTCTTTTAATTGAATCTCTCTATAACCAAGATTCACCCTTCCTTTTTTCATAGCTGTCTCAAAAGGAAATACCTGCGCCATCCTGTAGAAGTTCCCATCAAAGTCATAAATCCCTTTTGAGAGATACATCAGACCTCCACATTCAGCATAAAGTGGCTTCCCAGATAAAGCCCATGTGTGTATAGCTTTTAGCATTGATTCATTTCTGCTAAGGGCATGGGCATAAAGCTCTGGGTAACCACCACCAATATAGATGGCATCTACATTGTCTGGAATCTTTGTATCTGAAAGTGGGCTGAATGCGATAATCTCTGCCCCTGCCTCCTTCAAAAGGTCGAGATTATCCTCATAATAAAAGCAGAATGCCTTATCATAGGCAATGGCAATATTAAGTGACGAGTGACGAGTGACGGGTGACGAGTTTGCTGTTTGTAGTATACCTTCTTCCGCAGACTGTCTACTGATTTCGACAATCCTATCGACATCTATATACTTTAGCACCGCGCCTGCAAGCCTCTGTATGTTTTCATAGGTAATAGGTCTTTCCTCTGCCACCACAAGTCCCAGATGTCTTTCAGGGATTGAAAACTCAGTCTGTTTAGGCAGATATCCAAGCACTTTTACATTGGTGTATTCCTTTATTGCATCCGAGAGCATCCCAAGGTGCCTTTCACCAGCAACTCTGTTAAAGATAACGCCAGCGATATTAATTCTCTGGTCAAAGGTCGCAAAGCCTTTTACTAAAGCAGCAACGCTTTCTCCCATCGAATGGGCATCAACTATGAGCAATACAGGAAGCCCTAAAGTCTTTGCCACCGCCGCAGTAGATGCATCTCCTCCATCAAAAAGCCCCATCACACCTTCAACGATAGCTATATCTGCTTCCTTAGTATTTTTGTAAAAACACTCAACTACATAGTCCTTCCCGCACATCCATATATCGAGGTTCCTTGAAGGGCTTCCAGTAATAAGCCTGTGAAGTCCCGGGTCAATGAAATCAGGTCCCGCCTTAAAGGGTTGGACATTAAATCCTCTCTTTTTTAATGCCGCGAGAATCCCGATAGTTATAGTCGTCTTACCACATCCGCTATGGGTTCCAGCTATTAATAACCCTTTACACATTTAAACCTCTTGAATTATCTGAACTGCTTAATAGTCTGGATAGTTCTTTTATTAATGTCATATTATCTTTGTGTGATTTTACAGCAACCCTGATGTATCTGCTGTCAAGCCCTTTGAAGTTAGAGCAATCCCTCACAAGGATACCCTTCATTTTCAACCTGTCGTATATCTCTCGTGCATTATCTATCTTCAGCAGATAGAAATTAGCATCGGAAGGAGAAAACCCTATCCCCAATTTCTTGAAACCCTTTTCAAGGAATTTTTTCTCTACCTGTATCAGTCTGAATGTCTCATCTCTGTATATCCTGTCCTTAAGTGCTATCACTGCTGCCATCTGTGCAAGGCTGTTTACAGTCCATGGCTCTTTATACTTCTTTAATATCTCTATTAAATGTTGCGGAAATACACCGTATCCAATCCTCAAACCAGAAAGGGCATAAAACTTTGTCATTGACCTTAAGACAATGAGATAAGGATTATTCTGAACTTCATTTATTAAAGAATCTTCAGGGCAAAAGTCTATAAACGCCTCATCAATTATGAGCGTACATTTTAATTCCTTGGCTGCCTCTGTTATTTTCATAAGGCCATCTTTTTTCAATAATCTTCCTGTTGGGTTATTGGGGTTGCACAAGAATGCCATAGGAGTGATGGAGTGATGGAGTTTCACCATTGCGTTAATGAATTCGTCAGGGTCTATGTCAAAATTATTTTCCTTTTTTAACTCGCAACTCGTCACTCGTAACTCGTCACTGGCTTTGCATGCCCTTTCATATTCAGAAAAAGTCGGTGCAGGTATAAGAACCCTTTCAGGCCTTATCGCCCTTACGACAAGATATATCAACTCGGTGCTGCCATTGCCGCATATAATCGATTCAGGTTCTATATTGTGATGTTTTGCGATCTGTAATCTAAGCTTCTTTGCATCGGGGTCAGGGTAATTATGGAGATATTTCATGTGATTCCGTATCTCTGCCTTTGCATTTTTCGATACTCCGAGTGGATTTATGGATGCGCTAAAGTCCATTATCTTTCTTTCGTCTATGCCAAGCTCTTCTGCGAACTTATATATGTTGCCACCGTGAAGATCTGAGGACCTCATGTTAACCCCCTTACATATAAGATGACCATTGCAATCCAAAGGGCTAACAGGGATGCAACTCTTACTATGTTTATTGCTTCTTCAGATGCAGATAAATAATCCTTTACCCGTTCCATCCCTATAAAAGACTTATCCACTGTAACTCCTGCGTATTTTGATGGACCACCAAGCCTTACACCCAGTGACCCTGCAATGGCAGCCTCTGGAACACCACTATTGGGACTTGGGTGGTTTCTGCCATCGCGGAACATAATTTTTAGTGACCAGTGACCAGTGACCAGTGACCAGTTGAGGATAGATGATGCCATAACAATCAATATACCTGTTATTCTTGCAGGTATATAATTGGCAACATCATCGAGCCTTGCCGCTGCCCAGCCAAAATGCCTATATTTATCATTCTTATATCCAACCATTGAATCCATTGTGTTTATTGCCTTATATGTCATTGCAAGAGGAAGTCCTCCAATTGCGAAATAAAAAAGGGGTGCAATTATCCCGTCAGAGGCATTCTCTGCAAGGCTCTCGACCGTTGCCTTTAGAATACTCTTTTCATCGAGGCTATCTGTATCGCGGCCTACTATATTGCTTAATCTCGTCCTTGCACCCAAAAGATCTTTATCCCTTAGAGACCCTATAACAAGCCCTGCTGAATCTATAAGACCCTTTACAGAGATTGTGGTTGATATGAGATAAACAAGTAGCAAATAGGAAGTAAGAAGCAGGAAGTAAGAAGTATTCATGAGTAATAAAAAATAAGTTATAAACCATGTTAGCCAGAGGGTGACACAAACAATTATAACTACCAGAAGAATACCTTTAAATTTCTCAATTACTTCCCACTTTTTTTTCCCCACCCCCCACTTTCTCAGGATTTTCTCTGTTTTACTAATAGCCCATCCCATAATCCTCACAGGATGTGGAAGCCATTTTGGATCGCCGATGCATAAGTCAAGTATGAATGCGAGTATCAATAATGCGTATGGGTTAGAGAGCAGAGAATAAATGTCCTGAGCAGTCTCAACCATATCAACCCTTTATCAGGCCATCTATAAATTTCATATCTATAGTTCCCCTTAAGATTTCTGCCCATTTATTGAGGGCATCGTCCCTTAACTTTGAATAGTTCACAATTTCTTCTATGGGCATTAATCCTTTCTTTATCCTGATAGAATTTATGAGAGCCCGCCTGAATTGGTCATTGTCAAATATCCCATGGATATAAGTCCCCCAGCAGTTTCCCTTTATTGAACCGTCCAGTATCAGTGACGAGTTTGATGAAATTCTTTTTAGTCTGAATAAACCAGTTCCACCTTTACTTATTCCCATATGAATTTCATAGCCCTTTAAGGTATCTTCGCTCTGAACTCCTAACTCTGAACTCTTAACTAATGTTGCCTCCACCTGGCATGTCGTTTTGACCCTCTCAAAAATCGTCTCTATGTTTAGGAGCCCAAGGCCTTTGATTTCCTCGATGGAACTTTCAATACCGTAGGGGTCGTATATCCTTTCACCGAGCATCTGATAGCCGCCACAGATACCAATAAGCGGGATGCCCTTTTTTGCAGCACGTTTTATGCTTTCTTCTATCCCACTTTCTCGGAGGAAGAGGAGATCTTTTACAGTGTTCTTTGAACCAGGGATTATGACGAGGTCTGTATTCTCAATATCATCTTCCCTTAGTGAGTAGACCAGTTCAACATCAGGCTCGTATATAAAGGGATCAAAGTCAGTGAAGTTGGATATATGCTGTACCCTCACTACAACAATTTTTATAGTCTTGCATTTTGAAGTTTGCATTTTGAAGTTTGCATTTTGAAGTGACAGCCCGTCTTCTTCATGAAGCCAGAGTTCTCCCACATAGGGAACTACACCGATTACAGGCCTGCCTGTTTTTTCATATATCATAGTAAGTCCTGGTCTCAGGATTTCCATGTCACCGCGGAATTTATTGACAATAAATGCCTTTATATAATCAGCATCACCATCGAGGAGGCCGATAGTTCCGTAAAAGGATGCGAAGACTCCTCCCTTATCAATATCTCCAACAAGAATTACAGGCGCGTTTGTATAACGGGCAACCCTCATATTGACTACTTCATCATCGCTGAGATTTATCTCGGCAGGGCTTCCGGCACCCTCAACAATGATGAGGTCATATCTCTTTGATAATCTCTCATATGCCTGAGTTACAGCCATCCATGCCTCATTCTTGAATGCATAGTATTCCTGAGCCTTCATGTTCGAATGAACCCTGCCATTTAAAATCACCTGACAGCCAGAATCACCAGATGCCTTAAGGAGTATAGGGTTCATATCCACTGATGGCTCTATCCTCGCTGCCTCTGCCTGAAGTGCCTGTGCACGCCCAATCTCGCCGCCATCTTTTGTTACGAAAGAGTTCAGTGCCATGTTCTGTGCCTTGAAAGGTGCGACATTAATTCCCATATCCCTGAATATCCTGCAGAGACCTGCAACAATAAGGCTCTTTCCTACACCGGATCCAGTCCCCTGTATCATTAATGCCTTGGACATGGCCCTCCATTAATCAATCTTACAGATGCAAATCCATTTTCAGCATACTCGATGATATTCAGGCATCCATATTCCTGCTTTATCCTGTAAAAGTTCTTCGGTTCCACACCGAGGGCATCAAGTAAAATGATCCTGTTTACGCCGCCGTGGCCAACGAGCGTTATCTCCTCGCCTTTGTGCCTTGATATGATATCCTTCAGAGCAGGAATAACACGTTGTTGAAGCTCTCTGATTGTCTCTCCTCCACCAAATCTGAAATCAGTTAAATCCTCAGGTATGGGCTCTGGGATCTCCTCTGCTTTCAACCCTTCCCATTTTCCGAAAGAAAGCTCTCTGAAGGAAGGGTTAATAAATGAGCTGATATTCAATTTGTTTGCAATTAGTTCTGCGCCCTTTAAAGAACGCCTTAAATCACTCGAGTAAACAGCCCTGATGTCATATCTTGATAGGCAATCCGCTATTGCATAAAACTGGCTGATACCTGTCTCATCCATTTCGATATCCAGGTGTCCTGTGAATCTCCACTCGTTATGGTTGAGGATCTGTCCGTGTCTTATTAAATAAAGAGTTGTGACCATGCCAATACCAGTAATAAGAAAAATATTTCTGTAACCTCACTGATTGCACCGAGTGTATCTCCGTTAAGTCCGCCAAATTTTCTATTGAAGAAACTGACCCATGCGAGACAGAAAAAATACATTGTTACCAGTAAAACTGCATAAAAGACATACTGACTATCCGGCGTATAACGGATGAACAATATCTGCAACAACATTATTAATAGGAAAAGTATCAGGGTAGAAATTGCAATTTCTTTAAGGCTGATTCGATTTATGAAAATCCTTCCAAGCCCTTCTTCTCTCGATGGCTTGCCATGAAACATTGATATGCCCATGGTCCATTTTGGCAGCACCGGCATCAGGAGAAGAGATGAATAGTAAGCGAACAATGGAAAATGAGATAGATTCTTCAAAGAGAGATATTTTATAGCCAGTGCAAAGACTATTGCTATTACACCGATGGGCCCTATTGTGCTATCCTTCATTACTGCGAGTCTCTTTTCTCTGTCTTTTTCGCTATCTCCGCTTGATTTAATTGCGATAGCATCAAAGGTGTCAGCAAGTCCATCGAGGTGAAAACCGCCATTGGACAGAACAAGTACAAGCAGGATTATCCCTGTAACAAGGTCGGGGTGAAAGACCAGGCCAGAAATATAGTCTGTAGCTATAAGCAATATGCCCTGGAAAAAACCAACTATGACAAAGGCAGATGAGCTTTTTGCAATATCGTCCTTATCAACAGCCATACTGTTCTTGACTGGTATTATCGTTAGAAATTGAAATGCGGTTAATATACTTTTCATTTTTTAACTCTTAACTATAAACTATAAACTTTAAACTTTTTCTGATACCCCTGCCTCTCCGAATGTCGCCATCTCCCTGTATATCTTCAGCCCTGCCTCAACTATGAGCATTGCGAGGGCAGCGCCCGTGCCTTCGCCGAGCCTTAAATCAAGGTCAAGAATTGGCCTTAATCCAATCTTCTCAAGCATTGCTTTATGGCCTATCTCAACTGAATTGTGAGCTGCAAACATATAATCCTTAGTCTTTGGCTCAAGACAATATGCTATTAGCGCACCTGCGGTTGATATAAACCCATCGATAACAACAGGAATCCTGTTTGAAGCTGCGCCGATGATTAAGCCCGCAATGCCTCCAATCTCAGCGCCTCCAACTTTTGAAAGCACATCTACAGGGTCTGACAGGGCAGGTTTATTTACAGAGATTGCATCCTCGATCACCTTAATCTTATTTCTCAATACATCATCCCCTATCCCTGTGCCTCTCCCTGTGACCTCACTTACAGGTCTGCCTGTTAGCACTGCTGCTATTGCAGAGGATGGTGTTGTATTGGCAATGCCCATGTCCCCTGTCCCGAAGATCTTATAACCCTTCTTTGCATATTCGTTAGCAAGCTCGATACCGAGATCAATGCATTTAATAGCCTCATGTTTTGCCATGGCAGGCCCTTTTCTGATATTCCTTGTCCCCATGACGACTTTTTTTAAAACAAGGCCATCCACATTGCCAAAATCATAATCAACCCCGATGTCCACGACCACAACCTCTGACCCTGCATGTCTCGCAAGTACATTTATTCCAGCGCCACCATTAAGAAAATTGAATACCATCTGCCTTGTAACCTCTTTCGGATAGGCTGATACACCCTCTTCTGCAACACCGTGATCTCCAGCAAAAGTAAATATGACTTTTTTATCGAGCACAGGCATAGCATTTTCTGCGATTGCTACAAGCCTTTTTGCGAACTCCTCAAGCCTCCCGAGGCTGCCGGGGGGTTTTGTGAGATTGTCGAGATGGCTCTGGGCCTGTTCAATAAATTTGCCGTTAATAGAAGTTATCCTCGATAAAACTGTTTCTAATTCCATAGCTCCTCCCAAATATTTAGTTAGTTCAAGATTGTTCAAAATAGTTCAACAGTGTTCAAGTAATAAATTCAATTTTGAACAAATTTAAACAACATTGAACTATTTTGGGCCTTTAATTTTTAAAGGTATTCCTGCAATTACCATATACGCCTCGTCCGCTACCTTTGCAATCTTCTGATTAAAAAAACCAGCCATGTCCCTGAACTTTCTTGCGAGATCATTGTCAGGCACAATGCCCATGCCAACCTCGTTTGAGACAATAAATATTGTAGGGGCGGGCATTGGTCCGCCCTTTGATATATTCGATTTTTTATTGGGCAGGGCAAGCCCTGCCCCTACATCCGTTAAAACGTCTATAAGGGCATTAATCGTCTCTGTTACACTCAAACCAGTATGCATTAAATTTGACAGCCACAATGTGAGGCAATCTATAATGATCACGCTATATTTGCCTTCTATCTCTTTAATCACCTCAGCAATCTTCAATGGCTCTTCGTATGTAATCCACTTATCGCCCCTCTGACGCTTATGTTCTTCTATCCTCTGGCGCATCTCTTCATCGAGTGCTTCTGCAGTTGCAATGTATGCCTTTTTGCCTGAGACCTTTGAGGCCTCTTTAAGGGCAAATGCGCTCTTGCCGTTTCTTGTACCGCCAGTGATAAAAATTATTTTCTTTTTTGGTGCGACTTTCATACAGTTACCTCTGTCTTCGTCATTATGCCCATTAAAATAAAAAATCCTCAGAACCCAACAAGGATTCTGAGGATTGCACCCTGATTTACTTCATCCCCACCTTCCTCCGAGGGAAGGCATTTAAATAGTCTTTAGTCGATGTCTTTTGACTATTGACTAATGACTATCGACTGTCGTTCTCAGGCAGGTCTTCTGGCTCTCCCGACTTTTACCAGCCTTCCCATCCCCAAGCTTCGGGACAGTGGCACACTATAGTGTAAAAGCATTTACTCTAACTGCAGCGTTAGAGTCGGGATTACAGCGGCGGGACCGCTCCCGTCTTTCACGGGATTCCCTTTTAAACCCGGTTCGGGTACCTGACGTAAAAAATTATACTCTATCGGCCTTATAAAAAGTCAATTAAATTATAATTCAATCCTGTGAAGCTTCATGAAATTTGTTTTTCCTCCGAGGGTAAGAGGTGAGCTTGCTATTATCACAATCGAGTCCCCGCGCCTGGCAAGCCCCTTTTTTAAAAGTGCCTTTTCAACCTCAATGAACATCTCATCAGTGCTGCTCAGGGGTTTCATTATATAAGGGATCACTCCCCAATATAGAGCCATTCTTTTACAGATATCCTCCCTTGTGGTAAAGGCTATCACAGGCACAGGGGGTCTGAATTTTGAGGCAAGAAGTGCTGTAAACCCTGAGTGTGTGAAGGCAACAAGGGCTTTTGCCTTTATATCTGCGGATGCCCTGCAAGCTGTATCAGCCACTGCTTCTGAAAACTTTCCCGTGGTAGCGAGCAGTGGACTCTGAATGCTCTCCCCTTTTGCCTCTGTGTAGCGGATAATTCTGTCCATCATCTTTAAAGCATCAATCGGGTATTTACCAGTAGCGGTTTCAGCAGAGAGCATAAGTGCATCTGTACCGTCAAGCACTGCATTTGCAACATCAGTTGCCTCAGCCCTTGTTGGCCTCATGTGTTCCGTCATAGACTCAAGCATCTGAGTCGCTGTAATTACAGGTTTCATTGCCCTGTTGGCCTTTTGAATCAAGGCTTTCTGTATGATTGGTACTTCTTCTGGAGAAACTTCAACACCAAGGTCTCCCCTCGCTACCATCAGACCATCCGAGGCATCGAGGATTCCATCTATGTTCTCAAGGGCCTGAGGTTTTTCTATTTTTGCAATTACAGGCACTGTTGCGTTATGTCTTTTCAGCCAGCCCTTTACCTGTTCGATGTCTTCTTTTGAACGGACAAAGGACATAGCGATGTAATCCACACCCATACTGAGGCCAAAAGCAAGGTCTTCCTTATCTTTTTCTGTAAAGGTGGAGGCTGAAATTCTGATTCCAGGAAGGTTCACTCCTTTTTTTTCTTTGAGAAGGCCGCCCTCAATAACCCTTGCTTTGATGCCGTCCTTAGATTTTTTGATGACCTTTAGTTGAAGAAGTCCATCATCCATAAGGATTCTGTCTCCTGGTTGCGCATCCTTAATAATATAAGGATACGATATTGGTATTGTCTTTTCATCGCCCTCTATATCTTTTGGTGATATAACAACAGGCGTGTCTTTTCTGAGGAGGATCGAGCCGCCTTTGAGGGAACCAACCCTTATCTTTAATCCTCTCAGGTCCTGTAAAATGGCAACTGTGTGATTATGTTTTTCTGCCTCTTCCCTCAGGGTCTCAAATACCTTCTTATGCCATTCATGGGTTCCGTAAGAGAAATTCAGGCGTGCAACATTCATCCCTGCTTTTATGAGCTGGCGGATTGTACTTTTACTGCTGCTTGAAGGCCCGATGGTGCAGACGATTTTAACTTTGCGCATGGTATTTTCCACAAATATTAATTGTTGCCCTCCAACTTTATTTCTGATACCTGAACATTAGAACAGTTTCTAAGAGGTATTGGGCCTTCCACCCCGCTTACCCATTTTATGTGCCTTTCATCTCCCCTTTCTTTGAAATCTGAGCGGAAGTGTGCCCCTATGCTTCCTTCCCTCATGAGGGCTGCCTCTGTTATGATTTTTGCGGTAGTGAGCATATTTTTTAGTTCCAGCTCTCTCCTCTGGAGGAAATCCGCATTAAGGATAAAGTCCCATTCCTCAAGACGCTTCTTTGCGATGCTCAGGGATTCTTTGCATCTTATTATTCCAACCTTTTCCCACATAAGGCGCCTGAGGGAATTCCTTATCTTCTCAGCATCAAACACTTTTGAAGGTGGTCTCAATTCATAGGATACACGGGAGGGTTTTTGCTTCCCTGAATTGTTTACATAATCGGCAGCGGCTTTTCCTGCCCTTGCGCCATAGACAAGTCCTTCAAGTAGACTGTTGCTGGCAAGGCGGTTTGCTCCATGGACACCCGTGCATGCAACCTCTCCAGCAGCAAATAGGCCTTTGATATTGGTGGCTCCATTAAGGTCGGTCTTAACCCCGCCCATCACATAATGGGCCGCAGGGGAGACAGGAATCAAGTCCTCGGTTATATCTATATCGTATTGAAGGCATGTGGAATAAATTCTCGGAAAACGCTTTTTAATAAAATCGGCACTGAGATGGGTGAGGTCGAGATAAACATGTTTTGCCTTTGTCCTCACCATTTCTGATACTGTGGCCCTTGCCACGATGTCCCTCGGTGCAAGCTCTGCCATTGGATGATACCTGTGCATAAAACGCTCTCTGTTTATGTTTTTTAAAACTGCTCCTTCGCCTCGCATAGCCTCGCTCAGAAGAAACTGAGGCGCAGATGGAAAATAAAGACATGTAGGATGGAACTGAACAAACTCCATGTCCTCAAGCACAGCGCCTGCCCTGTAAGCAATAGCCATTCCGTCACCTGTGGCAATAGGCGGGTTTGTCGTCCTTGAATAGAGTTGCCCGGCGCCGCCAGTTGCAAGGACAACGGCCTTTGAGTAAATGGCGATGAGCTTGCCTCCCCTGAGTACAAAAGCACCAACACATTGTCCATCTCGTAAAGTCGAGTCTCCGACTTCTACAATCAAATCAAGGGTAAATGCAAAGTCGTATCTTGAGATGGTTGGCAGTGTTTTAACTTTGGCAATGAGAACCCTTTCAAGCTCGCGGCCTGTAGCATCGCCATGGGCATGGAGGATTCTTCGCCTTGAGTGAGCAGCTTCCTTTGTGAAAGCGAGTTTACTGCCAACCTTATCGAACTGGGCTCCCCATGAAATAAGTTCACGGATGACTTCCGGGCCTTCTTCCACAAGCACCTTGACTGCTTCTTTTTTACAGAGCCCATCGCCTGCCTTTAGAGTGTCCTCGTAATGAATGCCCACTTCGTCCTCATCGCTGAGTGCAACTGCAATTCCACCCTGGGCATATTCTGTACTGCTTTCAGTTGGTCTGTCTTTGGTCAGGACAAGAACCCTGCCATGGGGTGCTAACTCTATAGCTGCCCTCAGGCCTGCTACACCGCCACCGATTACGAGAAAATCTGTTTTCTTTATTTGTTGCTTCATAAAGCAATATAAAGAATTTATAGGGTGTTGTCAAATCAAGTAGCGCAAGAGTTAACAGTCTCCCCTCAAAATAGAGATAGGGAAAGTGCGTTTGCGGTAGTATTGACAAATTTTTGGTTAATAGGGTAATTTTAATAGTTGTTCTTTGAAAACAAAAAGTGCACGGCTCTTATATTCATTTTGAGAGTTTGATCCTGGCTCAGAACGAACGCTGGCGGCGTGCCTAACACATGCAAGTCGGACGGGCCGGTGCGGAGCACCGAGAGGAATAGGTCTTATAAGTCCTATAGGACTTATTCTTTTCGATGCTTCGCATCGGTCAGTGGCGGACGGGTGAGTAACACGTAGGAAACCTACCCTTAAGAGGGGGATAATGCCGAGAAATCGGCACTAATACCCTATAAGACCACGTACTGGGATGTTCGTGGTAAAAGTCCCGAGCAATCGGGACGCTTAAGGATGGGCCTGCGGCCTATCAGGTAGTTGGTGGGGTAAAGGCCCACCAAGCCTAAGACGGGTAGCCGGACTGAGAGGTTGGACGGCCACACTGGAACTGAGAAACGGTCCAGACTCCTACGGGAGGCAGCAGTGGGGAATTTTGCGCAATGGGCGAAAGCCTGACGCAGCGACGCCGCGTGGGGGAAGAAGGCCTTCGGGTTGTAAACTCCTTTCGTGAGGGAAAAAGTCCCGAGCAATCGGGATGATGGTACCTCAGGAAGAAGCCACGGCTAACTCTGTGCCAGCAGCCGCGGTAAGACAGAGGTGGCGAGCGTTGTTCGGATTTACTGGGCTTAAAGGGCGTGTAGGCGTTCTGACAAGTCAGATGTGGAATTTTTCTGCTTAACGGAGAAAATGCATCTGAAACTGTTGGGATTGAGTCAGGCAGGGGAGGGCGGAATTCCTGGTGTAGCGGTGAAATGCGTAGATATCAGGAGGAAGGCCTGTGACGAAGGTGGCTCTCTGGGCCATGACTGACGCTGAGGCGCGAAAGCGTGGGGAGCAAACAGGATTAGATACCCTGGTAGTCCACGCCCTAAACGGTGGGCATTAGGTGTATTACGAGTTATCGTAATGTGCCGAAGGGAAACCATTAAATGCCCCGCCTGGGGAGTACGGCCGCAAGGTTGAAACTCAAAGGAATTGACGGGGGCCCGCACAAGCGGTGGAGCATGTGGTTTAATTCGACGCTACGCGAAGAACCTTACCTG
>JACROP010000082.1 GCA_016214385.1 Nitrospirota bacterium | reverse complement strand
TGAACAACCTCTAAATCAACACTTCGCAATCTCTGAGCTATAAGTTTAGCGAGAGATATGCTAACAAATAGAACCTTATAAGACAATGGGTAAATGTAAAATTTTCAGTGTAAACGGAAATGAGTTTTTTCATTAAACTTTAATATTCTTGCAAATGCCTTGCCACTTTGTAAGTGTTTGATTTTAAAAGAGTGGACTTTGGGGGATGTAAACTTTCCAGACTTGGACAGCAGGTCACACTGATAATTCGGCAGTAATGCTCTCAAGGATGGTAGTTATAATAGCAGGGTCAAAGTCCTTAGCCAGATGCGGGAGAATCTGCAGCTCTTTAAGTTCTCCGCCAACTTCTTTTTGCAGGACCCTGAAGAAAACCTGCGAAATCTTACCATCAAACTGTGTCCCCAGGCACCCCTTGACTTCCCTCAGGGCCTCGGCGAGTGTGAGTCTCCCCCTGTATGGCCTGTCGGTTGTCATGGCATCAAAGGCATCAGCGAGAGTAAGTATTTTTACACCGTCACTGAGGTCATTTCCCATAAGTGCATCAGGATACCCCCTGCCATCGACCCTCTCATGGTGATGTCTTATAAAATCCACAACATCCTTCCAGGGAAACCTTATCTTGGAAAGTATGTCATAAGAAATCTGCGGATGTCTTTTTATCTCTCTCAACTCCACCTCAGTGAGATCTTTGCCTTTATTTATCACTTCCTTCTCAATTATTATCTTCCCTATGTCGTGGAGGAGGCCAGCAACATATATGCCCTCCACATCTTTTTCTCTCCAGCCGAGCTCCTTTGCAATAGCCACAGAATATTTTGCCACCCTGTGGGAATGATTTTTTGTATACGCATCCTTAGCATCAATAGCAGCAGCAAACGCCTGAATGGTGTCATGATATATGTGCCTCATACTCTCGTAAAGCCTCTTGTTTTCATTGACCTTGTGCGCGAGCTTTTTAAACAGGCTTGAGTTATGCAGTGTTATTGACATCTGGTTAGCTATTACTTTAAGCACATCCCTTTCACTCTGGAGGTAAGATACCCTTGACAGCCTTTTGCCGAGGGTAACGGCGCCCACAAATTCGTTTTTTGCAAAGAGCGGGATAAATGTCTTTGCCCGGAGTCTTTTGAATGCTTCTTCGTTCTGCTCGTAGAAGGAATCGCCTTTAATTTCCTTCATACTGTATGCCTCATTTTTCTTGAATGCCTTTATATGTGTGGTCTTTATATGCAGCCTGATCCCATCAGCTTCTTTCAGCCCCTTGTGGGTAAGGAGTTCAAGCCTGCCATGATTTGAATTATATATAAACAGGGCGGCCTTCGGCACAGAAAACATGCCTGTGACGACATAAAGGGTGGTTTTCATTTTCTCGTTAAAGCTCTTTGAAGATGTGACTTCCTGCCCGAGGTCAACAAGGGATGAGATGTTGAAAATAAGCCTCTTTAAAACCCATTTTTTCTGCATTTCAATTTAAATTTTTCAGGAAACTCAGGGCCTCTTCTTCGTCTTTAAAGATTCTTACATGCTTTGTAATGCCCAGTATCTCAAAGACATCGAGATGAATCTTCTTCACATTTGTAAAACAGAGATAAGCCCTGTATTCTGAAATCTCATGAACTATACCAGTTAAAACTGAAGCCCCGATACTGTTTATATACTGCATATTCGAAAAGTTTATCACAAGCTTTCTTAAACCCTTGTGGAGAAATTGCTCACATTCATGCTCCAGGCGCACAGCGCCGAGGTCATTAACATAACCGTTAGGTATAATAACCACCACATCGCTTGTGGCCTTCGAGGATATAGAGAAATTATTGTTCATTGGCCTGTGTCTTTTTTGCCATGGATAGAGCCTCCGGGTCTGAGACTCTTGACTAAAACCACCTTTGTTCCTCTTTCTGTTTTTTCAAATTTCACTGAATCGGTAAAGCTCTTCATGAGCTCTATACCCCATCCGCGGCCTGTATCCTCCTTGAGCCGTCTGCCGGTAAATGGCTCACCAACTTCCGGGGATATAAATTCTCTGCCGGAACTCTCAATGGATATCTCTATGCTCTCTCCACTAAAGTCAAAACTCAGATGAACCTTTCTGTCTTCACCTTTACTGTGCTCTATAGCATTTATACATGCCTCAATAATAGCCATCTGGAGCTGACCGATGACATCCTGGTCTAAGTGCAGGTTCTTACCTATCTGCTCAAAGGCCTGGGCAGCCACAAGCTCAGCCTCTCTGACCATCGGGATTGTCATTTCAAAGGAGACACCTTTATCTTTAATACTTGCTGACCTTTCAAGGAATTTTGTCTCAAAGTCCCTGTAAGACTTCTCAAGGATTTCTCTCATGTAAAGACAATCTATGAAGTCTCTTAAACCTCTGTCTCTCGGTATTCTGAAAACACCGAATTCGCCGGTTACAAAGCCTGAGAGATAAAGGGCTTTCATAATGCCCTCTGTCTGCTCATCGCTTAAAGAAAAAGACCTCGAAATCCTATCGCTGGTAAGTGGTTCACCAGCGGAGTTAATCTTATTGAGAATTTCAAGGGCTTTTCTTCTCAGGCTCACTTCCGGGAAAAAACTTTTTAGAATTGATGCCCAGTAAAGATAGATATTACCGCTGGAGA
>JACROP010000081.1:9051-10670 GCA_016214385.1 Nitrospirota bacterium | reverse complement strand
GAAAGTCATTGCCAGGAGCTTTATCCAAGGCTTTCATCTCTGGGGTGTGAAATCACTTCTTCAGAGTGCTATGAAAATAGCCCTATATCGGTATTGGAGTCGTTTGCTTTAAAAAGACCAGTTATTGGGGCAAGGATAGGGGGAATCCCTGAACTTGTAAAAGATGGAGAGACCGGGTATACCTTTGAACCAGGAAACGCAGAAGAGCTTAGCGATAGGATAGAGGCTATTTTATCCGATGATTCATCCTCGAGTGAGATGGGAAAGAATGCTCAAAGGTTCGTGAAAGATGAACTCAATCCAGACAAATATTATCAGAAATTGATGGAGATATATAAAGGAGTTATTCAGTGATGCAAAATCGATTTCCGCCTCCGAAAGAGATATGCACCATTCTTACCTATAGATGCAATGCAAAGTGCAATATGTGCAATGTGTGGCATCATCCCACACAGGCAAGCGATGAGATTACCGGCAATGACATTGAGAAGTTGCCTTCCGGTTTGAGGTTTATCAATATCACCGGGGGCGAGCCTTTTGTAAGACAAGACATTGGCGAGATTATCAGGATAGTCCGTCAGAAAACGAGACGCATTGTTATCAGCACCAATGGGTTTTTCACTGAAAGAATAATTAACTTATGCAAAACATACCCTGATGTGGGGATAAGAATCAGTATAGAAGGGCTACAAAAGACTAATGATGCTATCAGAGGGATACCAGATGGTTTTGACAGGGGGCTGAGAACATTGCTTGAATTGAGGAGAATGGGACTCAAGGATATTGGATTCGGCATGACAGTTCAGGATATGAATTATAAAGATTTGATACCCCTCTATGATTTATCAAATGCACTTGGCTATGAGTTTGCTACAGCAACACTTCATAATTCGCATTACTTTCATAAGTTGGATAATCATATTGAGAATAAAAAGATGGTGAACAAAGAGTTTTCAAGACTTGTGGCAGAATTATTAAAGTCCAATTCCATAAAAAAATGGTTCAGGGCATAGTTTAATTATGGTCTGATGAACTACATCTATGGTGGCAAGAGGCTTTTAAGATGTGAGATGGGAACAGAGGCATGCTTTATTGACCCCTCTGGAGATGTCCTTCCGTGCAATGGCATGGATGCCAAAATGCCAATGGGTAATATCAGGAAGCAAACATTTGATGATGTATGGAACAGCCAGCAGGCTGATGAAGTGCGCAAGGCAGTTGGTGTGTGCGACAAGCAGTGCTGGATGGTGGGCAATGTTGTGCCTGTCATAAAGAAGTATATTCATATTCCTGCAAAATGGATTGTGAAAAACAAATTGCGTGTCATGCTGAATAAAGAGCCCGAATTATGTTTTGCCAAAAGATGCAGATAAAATATTCTCACGTCAGAAACGATGAATAGCTGGGAATTACACTCCCCTGCCCTTATCACATATTAATTTAAGGTTCATGACGAAATGTTGGGAAAATTCTGTAGTTTTAATGTCATGCCGAACTTGTTTCGGCAGCTCAAAACTATAAGATTCTGCAGTGTTACCATGAAAGAGCATAAACAATACTATGTTTATATACTAACAAGCAAAGCTAACAAAGTCCTTTACATAGGTGTCACGAATGAC
>JACROP010000081.1:0-9039 GCA_016214385.1 Nitrospirota bacterium | reverse complement strand
CTCAAAGAGATATAACCTCACAAAGCTTGTTTATTATCAAAACACAATAGATGTGGAAAGTGCCATAAGGAGGGAAAAGCAACTAAAGAACTGGCATAGGGATTGGAAGATAAACCTGAGAAATCAAGCCAACCCTAATTGGGAAGATCTAAGTGTCACCCTGACCATGAACTTGATTCAGGGGGTTCAGAGTCAAGGAGATGCTGAAACGAGAGATCCTGAAACAAGTTCAGGATGACAAGAAAGAATACGGACAACAATTCGCCATGAGGCTTAATTAATAATACGCGTTAAACAAGAATGAAAAACGGCATAATAAAAATCGTTGTAACGGGTACACGCGGATTTCCGGGTGTGCAGGGAGGGGTTGAGAGACATTGCCAGGAGCTTTATCCGAGGCTTTCAGCTCTGGGGTGTGAAATCACTGTGTTTGGCAGGAAAGGATACATCCCCGATGCAGAAACAGCTTATAATGGAGTTAAGATTGTTCCTGTGTGGACGCCCCGCAAGAAAAGCCTTGAAGCCATAATTCATACCTTCTTCTGTGTGTTAAAGGCTGCTCTCAGTAACCGCTATGACCTTATCCATATCCATGCAATAGGCCCCTCGCTGCTTGTCCCTTTTGCGAGGCTTCTGGGTCTCAAGGTAGTTGTTACGAATCATGGGCCTGACTATGACAGGCAGAAATGGGGAAGGTTTGCAAAGGCAATGCTGAGGCTCGGAGAAAAGTTGGGAGCTAAATACGGCTCTGAAGTCATTGCGGTTTCCAGGCACATACAGGAATTATTGAAAAAAAAGTACAACAGGGATTCGGTATACATCCCCAACGGTGTTGATCTGACGGAGAAGCTCTCCGCCGGCAATGTTCTGAAAAAATACGGCCTTGACGCGGGGAAATATATATTTGCTGTTGGACGTTTTG
Source organism: Nitrospirota bacterium (assembly GCA_016214385.1). Classification (NCBI taxonomy): domain Bacteria; kingdom Pseudomonadati; phylum Nitrospirota; species Nitrospirota bacterium. The sequence continues at coordinate 8,117 of JACROP010000081.1, read as the reverse complement.
TTCCTGAAAAGGGATTCCATGATTTAATCGGGGCATTTCTAAGATTATCAACTGATTGGAAGCTGGTTATAGCTGGTGATGCAGACCATGAAGACAATTATAGCAGGAACTTGAAAGATAGCGCTGCAAAAGACCCGAGGGTTGTAATGACAGGGTTTATAAAAGGCGACACATTAAGAGAACTTTACTCAAATGCTGGTCTGTTTGTGCTCCCCTCATATCACGAGGGGCTTCCGATTGTCGCACTCGAGGCGATGAGTTACGGGCTTCCTTTGTTGATGAGTTCAATACCAGCCCATAGCGGCTTTGCATCACCTGAGGAGATGTTCAAGGCCGGTGACATTGAGGAACTTGCCGATAAACTGGAGTTGTTTATAAAACGCAGTTCTTCATTGCCTTTAAAAGATGATAAATTCAAGAGAGAAAGACTGGAAACCGAATTCAACTGGGACAGGATTGCTGAGCAGACCCTTGAGGTCTATAAAAGGCTATTAGGGAGAAACCACGAATCTTTTAACAATCAGAAAGTACAACGACACTGCTAATCCATCAATTGATAAATCAATAAATGAGAAATCTCTATAAGGGACAAAATACTGGACAATCTCTATAAATAATCCGTAGGAAAAAAGAATTATCATTTTATTCATTGGCCTTAGAGATCTGTAGGCAGAGTCAAACAGAATTGAAAGCATAAAGAAGGCCATAAAATGATTGAGCAAATCGCTTATTGAGAAGACATCTGGTAAATAGTTGTAGTTCGGGACAACAGCCAAAATAAATATAACTATTAAAGCGGTATAAAATAATATTTTCATTTTCATAATTCCAGAATTCTAAATAAGTAAATGTTAAAAGAACAAGAAAGATTTATCCATAAGATAAATATGGCTATCGATTCTTTTGCCGTAGCAGGTGCGTTTTTGCTTGCCTTTATTCTTCGTGATAACCTGCAATATCTCCATTCTGAAACATTTGAATTTCTGCATGAAATGCCTCCTTTCAAGGATTATGCATGGGTAATGGTAATAGCTGTGCCTTTATGGATTATATCCCTTTCGCATTTTGGGATGTACCACTCTTTGCGGGAGAAAAGATTTAGAGACGTATTCTGGAGTATCTTTGACGCATCTCTCTTTGCTGTATTAATCTTCTCTGCTGTTGCTTTCTTACTTAAATTAGAATTCATATCCAGAACCTTTACTGTAATATTATTTGTTTGTGCAATTTTTATGCTTTTTGCAGAAAAAGTGTTGGTTCTTTCTTTGCTGTACTACCTAAGGCAGAGGGGTTACAACTACAGGGTTTTGCTTATTGCAGGGTCTGGAGAGCGGGCAAATAATTTTGCTGATATTATCAGGGCACATCCACACTGGGGGGTTAAAATCCTCGGTTTTGTTGATGAAGAAGAGCGGGTCGGAATGAGGGTTGGAAATGATAAGGTGATAGGGTCTTTTAATGACATTGCTAAAATCCTCGATGAGAATGTTGTAGATGAGGTTGTCTTTATTCTGCCGATAAAATGGCTGAGCAACCTTGAGGGTTATATAAAAGTCTGCGAGAATGTTGGAGTAAAAGCCACGATAGCAGCCGATTTTTTTAACATGGGTATAGCGAAACCGAGGATTACAGAGATTCATGATTGGCCATTTTTAATCTATGAGACAACGCCGCATAATGTTTTAGATCTTTTCAGCAAGCGACTTTTAGATATCGTGATTTCCGGATGTGGCCTTATTTTGCTTTCACCTTTTTTTCTCATAACCTCTCTCATTATAAAAATAACTTCTAAAGGGCCTGCCTTTTTCAAACAAATAAGGTGCGGCCTGCATGGCCGGGAATTTACCGTTTATAAGTTTCGGACAATGGTGATAGATGCTGAAGAAAGGTTGAAGGAACTGATGAAGTTTAATGAGCGGGAAGGGCCTATTTTTAAGATGAAAAATGATCCTCGAATAACCGGTATTGGAAAATTTTTGCGAAAGACCAGTCTGGATGAGCTTCCACAGCTTATAAATGTCTTTAAAGGCGATATGTCACTTGTTGGGCCAAGACCTCCAATACCCATGGAAGTGGCAAAATATGAGCGGTGGCAGAGAAGAAAATTGAGTCTACGTCCCGGGATAACATGTATCCATGAGGTGGTCGCAAGAAATGATAAAGACTTTGAGAGATGGATGAAGCTGGACCTTGAGTATATTGACAACTGGTCCATGTCCCTTGATGTAAAAATCCTCACAAGGACAATTTTAGCTGTATTCAGAGGGACAGGATGTTAAAATTTAAAATTTAAAATTTCAAGTGGAGGTTGAAAAGTGAAAAAATTGACTCTGAGATTGTTACCCATTTTAGCTTTTTTATTATTTTGGGATATCAGCGCCTACGCTGAACTCCTCGGCGATAGAATCAAACCTTTCCTCTCAGTAAAAGAAATCTATGACAGCAATATCTTCAAGGTAAAAGACGAGGAGCAGTTAAGAAGCCTTATCGGAGATGATCAGCTTTCGGATTTTGTGACCATCTTTACTCTGGGCACAGGCCTTAATTTTCAGATAAGCAGGCAGGAGATAGACATCCTCTTGAAAAAGGATTTCCTGCGCTACGGCCATTACACCAGCCAAAATGCCCAACAGGATGAGGTTAAAGGGAATATATCCTTAAGGATATTAGACCGCATCAGCGCTAAGATAACCGGGGATTACACTAAATCCCTTGAGCCGAGGGAGTACTACCGGACTCAGGAGAAGGTTGAGCGGACAACTAAGGTTGGCGGCGCATCACTGGGTTATGACCTGCCGTCGAACTTTAGTATTCATGCTGGATTCAGGCAGGAAGAGGTGGATTTTTCAATCCCTGAATTAGAGAACAGGGAGAGGACGGACAAAAGCTATTCAGGGACTTTAGCTTATTCTCCATCCACTGAGACTAAATTCGAGATTGCTTATGAGAGGCACGACTTTGATTATGAGATACCTCAATACATAGGTGGAAGACTGGTTAGTAACGACAGCACAGGAGATGCCATAAAGGCCATATTCACCAGGAAGTTCAGCCCAAAGACCGCAATATCTTTAAGTGCAGGGTATCTCTGGAGAAAGTTTGATGAGTTTAGTGCAAGAGATTTTCAGGGCACTACTGGTAAAGCCGAAGTTAATTATGGCATCACAGAAAAGTTAGTTTTATATGCCATGGCAGAAAGGAAATTATACGAAGAACTCTTCCTTGATCAGACTTACAGCGTAAACGAATCCTTTGGATTGGGCGCTGCCTACAAACCAACCGAAAAGATAGAAACCTTTGTCTATGGCAGTACTTCAAAAAGATCCTATAAAGGTGAAGCCGATATAATAACTACGACTTATCCTCCAAGAAAAGACAGGACAAATGAAATTAAGACAGGGATGGGATGGTATCCAGTCATAAGGTTAGGCTTGACCTTACTTTATCGGTATACAACAAGAAATTCCAATCTTGATATGTATGACTATAGATCTCATGGTGTAGAGTTAGGCGTGAGCTATAAATTTTAGCTTACCTTTAGCACATCAAAGACTGTCTCTGCTTTTCGAAGAACCTGCCTTATTATCTTTGTAGCTTCCACCTTGTCCTTAGGTCCTGAACCCAAGCCCGAATCAAGTTCGGGGACAGGGCTTGATTCATGAATCGGCTTTTTGCTCCTCTTATTCCATGGCCTGTTATCTTATTCAGGATGTAGATAATATCCCCTAACCAAGATTGAGAAATGCCCTTGACAAAAGTAAATTTCCCTGATAAACTTCCAAAGTTTTCCTGAGAAAAGGTATTATAAGTAGCTAAGGCGATTTTATAAGCGGTTAAGACGGAGGAACAGTGCCAACAATTACTCAATTAATCAAGCATAGCAGGGAGGAAGTTGTTAAGAGGACAAAAAGCCCTGCACTTAGAAATTGTCCCCAGAAAAGAGGGGTGTGTACAAGGGTTTATACGACAACTCCTAAAAAACCTAACTCGGCTTTAAGGAAAGTTGCCAGGGTCCGTCTCACCAACGGTATGGAAGTCACTGCCTATATACCTGGCGTTGGCCATAACCTCCAGGAGCATGCAATAGTCCTTATAAGAGGTGGCAGGGTGAAGGACCTGCCAGGTGTAAGGTACCACATTATAAGAGGTGCTCTCGATACCCTTGGCGTTGCAGACCGCAGACGCAGCCGGTCAAAATATGGCGCTAAGAGGCCTAAGTAAAGGGGTATAAAAATGCCACGAAGACGAGTTGCAGAAAAAAGAGAAATACTGCCAGATCCAAAGTACAACAGTAAGCTTGTGAGCAAGTTTATAAGTGCAATAATGGAAGATGGTAAAAAAGCAGTGGCAGAAAAGATATGTTACGGCGCATTTGATATAATAAAAGCAAAGACCGGAGGCGACTCTCTCAAGGTTTTTAAGACTGCAGTTGAAAATGTAAAGCCTGCCATCGAGGTCAAGTCAAGAAGAGTTGGTGGTGCTACATATCAAGTCCCGGTTGATATAAGACCGCAGAGAAGGGTAACTTTAGCCTTCAGATGGATTATAGGTTATTCGCGCAAGAGGGCGGAAAAGACAATGAAGGGAAAGCTGGCATCTGAACTTATGGATGCTGCCAATAACACAGGGTCTTCTGTTAAAAAGAAGGAAGACACCCATAAGATGGCTGAAGCCAATAAGGCATTCGCCCATTATAGATGGTAAAAATAGGAGAACATTTAAGTGAACGTACCTTTAGAAAAAACACGCAATATCGGCATAATGGCACATATAGATGCAGGGAAGACTACGACAACCGAGCGTATTCTATACTATACAGGAGTTACCTATAAGATGGGCGAGGTTCATGAAGGAACTGCTGTAATGGACTGGATGCCTCAAGAGCAGGAAAGGGGCATCACTATAACATCTGCTGCAACCACCTGTTTCTGGAGGGATTACAGGATAAATATAATTGATACGCCTGGACATGTGGACTTTACCATTGAGGTTGAACGCTCTTTGAGGGTCCTTGATGGTGCTATTGCGGTTTTTGATGCAGTTGCCGGTGTAGAACCCCAGTCAGAGACTGTATGGAGACAGGCCAATAAGTATAATATCCCCCGCGTAGCCTTTATAAATAAGATGGATAGGGTGGGTGCTGATTTCTTTATGAGCGTAAATTCTATGATAGAGAGACTTGGTGCAAATCCTGTCCCTATCCAGATTCCAATCGGTAAAGAGGATGCCTTCAGGGGGCCAATAGATTTGGTTAATATGAAGGCTTATTATTTTGATGACGAAACTCTCGGTGCAAAATTTGTTGAAGACGACATCCCCCACGAACTTCTGCCGCAGGCCCTCGAATACAGGGAGAAAATGATCGAGGCCATTGCAGATTTTGACGAGACCATAATGGAGAAGTTCCTTTTAGGGGAGGAGGTAACTACAGAGAAAATAAAGGCAGCACTGAGAAAAGGCACTATTGAAATGAGGCTTACCCCTGTTATCTGCGGCTCTGCTTTTAAGAATAAAGGGGTACAGATGCTCCTTGATACTATTGTGGATTATTTACCATGCCCGACGGACATTCCTCCAATCATGGGGATAGAGCCAGACACAGGAAAAGAAGTTACGAGGATGGCATCTGAGAGTGAACCTTTCTCGGCACTCGTCTTTAAGATAATGACAGACCCATTTGTCGGCCAGCTTAGCTTTTTCAGGGTTTACTCAGGGTCGCTCTCTGTGGGCTCTTATGTTTACAACTCTACAAAGGACACAAAAGAACGGATAAGTCGGCTACTTAAGATGCACGCCAATAAAAGAGAGGAAGTAAAAGAAGTTTATGCCGGAGATATTGCGGCTGTGGTTGGACTTAAGGGAACTCTTACAGGCGACACCCTCTGCAATGTAAATCAGCCTGTGATTCTTGAGTCTATCGAGTTTCCAAAACCTGTAATCTCAGTTGCTATAGAGCCAAAGACCAAGGCCGATCAGGAAAAACTTTCCATCTCTCTCGGAAAGCTTGCCCAGGAAGACCCGTCTTTCAGGGTTTCCTATGATGAAGAGACAGGACAGACTATTATATCTGGTATGGGAGAACTTCACCTGGAGATTATAGTTGACCGCCTTATGAGAGAGTTTAAGGTAAGTGCCAATGTTGGGAAACCCCAGGTGGCATATAAGGAGACTATAAGAGGGAAGGCAAAGGCTGAAGGTAAATATGTAAGACAAACTGGCGGTAGAGGTCAGTACGGTCATGTTTATATTGAAATTGAGTCTCAGGAACCAGGTAAGGGTTTTGAATTTGTGAATAAGGTTGTTGGTGGCGCAATTCCAAAGGAATACATCTCCCCTGTTGAGAAGGGGATAAAGGAAGCCCTTGAAAGCGGTGTACTTGCAGGCTATCCTGTTATTGATGTGAAGGTCACTTTGTTTGATGGCTCAGATCATGAGGTTGACTCCTCAGAAATGGCCTTTAAAATTGCTGGCTCTATTGCCTTTAAAGAAGCGGTAAAAATGGCAAAGCCTGTACTTCTGGAGCCAATCATGAATGTTGAGGCTGTTACCCCTGAAGAATATATGGGCGATGTTATTGGTGACCTGAATGCAAGGAGGGGTAAGGTTCAGACCATGGAAAAAAGAGGCAAGGCGCAGATTGTAAGGGCTCAGGTTCCACTTGCTGAAATGTTTGGTTATGCGACTGACCTGAGGTCAAAGACGCAGGGCCGTGCAACCTATACGATGCAATTTTCCCACTATGAAGACATTCCCCGTGGGATTTCTGAAAGCATAGTGGCAAAGGTTAAAGGAGAATAACGATAGTGAGTAGTTCATTGAGTTTATTGAGTTTGTTGAGTTAAGGAATAATAAAGTGGTGTTTTATCCCTAACCCGATAAACTCAACAAACTCAATAAACTCAACAAACTTTTAGTAAGGAGGCGAATATGGCAAAGGCCAAATTTGAGAGGGTAAAGCCCCACGTAAACGTAGGGACAATAGGGCATGTAGACCATGGCAAGACCACCCTTACATCAGCGATAACCAAGCATCTGGCACTGAAGGGCAAGGCGCAATTCAGGGCATATGACAGCATAGACAACGCACCTGAAGAGAAGGCCAGGGGGATAACCATAGCGACAGCGCATGTAGAGTATGAGACAGATGCGAGGCACTATGCGCATGTAGACTGTCCTGGGCATGCAGACTATGTAAAGAACATGATAACAGGAGCAGCCCAGATGGACGGAGCGATATTAGTAGTGAGTGCAGCGGATGGGCCAATGCCCCAGACCAGAGAGCACATACTACTGGCGAGGCAGGTAGGGGTGCCATACATAGTAGTATATCTAAACAAAGTAGACATGGTAGATGACCCTGAACTACTGGACTTAGTAGAACTTGAAGTAAGGGAACTATTAAGCAAATACGGATTTCCTGGCGACAAGATACCGGTAGTAAAGGGCTCAGCACTGAGGGCCATGCAGACAGAGAGCAAAGAGGCAAGTGCAGAAGAATTCAAGAGCATAGAAGAGTTAATGAAGGCAGTAGACGAATACATACCGACCCCCAAGAGAGAGATAGACAAGCCCTTTTTAATGCCCGTAGAGGACGTATTCACCATATCAGGCAGGGGCACAGTAGTGACAGGCAGAGTAGAGAGGGGAATAATCAAGGTAGGGGAAGAAGTAGAGATAGTAGGACTTGGAGAGACCAGAAAGAGCATAGCCACAGGGGTAGAGATGTTCAGGAAACTGCTTGATGAAGGCAGAGCAGGGGACAACATAGGAGTACTATTAAGGGGAATAGACAAAGAACAAGTAGAGAGGGGGATGGTACTTGCCAAACCAGGCAGCATAACCCCGCACACCAAATTCAAGGCAGAAGTATATGTACTTACGAAAGAAGAGGGTGGCAGGCACACCCCATTTTTCAATGGATATCGGCCGCAGTTTTACTTCAGGACAACAGACGTGACAGGGGTAGCGAAACTGCCTGAGGGAGTGGAGATGGTAATGCCAGGAGATAACACAAACCTGGTAGTAGAGCTGATAACGCCGATAGCAATGGAGAAGGAATTGAGATTTGCCATAAGAGAGGGTGGCAGGACAGTAGGGGCAGGAGTCGTAACTGAGGT
>JACROP010000080.1 GCA_016214385.1 Nitrospirota bacterium | reverse complement strand
TCGGAGGAGGCACGACTGATGTAGCGGTGATTGCTATTCACGGCGTTGTCTACAGTAAGGCCGTCAGGGTTGGTGGAGATAAAATGGATGAGGCAATTATCAGCTATGTTAAAAATAAATTCAAGGTCTTGATTGGTGAAAAGACAGCAGAGGAGGTAAAGATACAAATAGGCTCTGCTTATAAACTTGATGGGGAGAATAAAACAATGGAGATAAAAGGAAGGGACCTTATCTCGGGTATCCCCAAGACATTGACAATTACAGAAGACGACGTGAGGAGTGCTATTTCCGAATCCGTAGCGGTAATTATAAACACTATTAAAACAGCTCTTGAGAATACCCCTCCAGAACTTGCCTCTGATATAGTTGACAGAGGAATAGTCCTTGCGGGAGGAGGAGCGCTTCTAAATGGACTTGACCTTCTGCTGAAACATGAAACCTCCCTGCCTGTTATTGTGGCTGAGGATCCCCTTGGAGCTGTTGTTAAAGGGGTTGGGAAGGTCCTGGATGATTTAGATATTCTCAGGAGGGTTGCGATTAATTAAATGTTTTTTAAAAGAAAGTCCTTTTTCTCTGTGACTTTCATTCTCTTTGTCTTCGCCTTGCTTACATACCAAAGCCTTAAAGCGAGAAACAAAATCTTTGACTTCATTGTTTACCCCCTTACTTCCGTCCAGCGCGGTGTTTCCAGTGTGTCAAACGGCGTCAAAGGCATATTTAACAAATACCTGATGATTGTCGGAAAAGAAGAAGAAAATAAAAAACTCATATCCAGGTTAAGGGATATTGAAAAAGAGAGGAATGACTATACAGAAATATTGGATGAAAATAAGCGGCTGAGGATGCTGCTCGGCTTAAAGGAAAGAAGGCGTGACTATGTTACAACAGCCGAGGTCTTTGCCAGAGATCCGACTAACTGGTTCCATGTCTTATGGATAAACAAGGGAGCAAACGATGGCATCTCCAATGATATGGTTGCAGTCACTCCAACAGGGCTTGTCGGCAGGATTCACCGGGTCTTCGAAGGTGTATCAAATGTGCTTCTTATAACTGATGTAAATTCCTCGGTTGCAGTTCGAGTTCAATCCTCAAGGGGGGAGGGTATTTTAGAGGGCAGGGGAACTGATGTGTGTTATCTGAAATATATGCCTCACGAAGAGGATGTGAAGATAGGTGATAAGGTCATAACATCGGGGGTTGATGGTTTGTACCCTGAGGGGATTCAGGTCGGTTATGTGAGTAAAATCTTAAAAAAAGGTATTGGTTTGTTTCAGCACATCGAGGTTACGCCTTTGCAGGATTTAAGAAAGATAGAAGAGGTAGCGATTCTCAAAAGATGAATAAAACTTTCTTCTGGGCGCTTGTGGCCCTTTTTGCTATTGCTGTTCAGTCTGTAATGCTCTCCGGGCCAAAGCCTGACCTGGTGCTTATTATAGTTTGCTTTTATGCCTTGAGAAAAGGGCAGTTACACGGGATGTTATTTGGAGGTGGCACAGGGCTTGTTTTAGATGCAATAAGCGGATTTATTATAGGTCCTCAACTTTTGAGCAAGGCCATCGCAGGTTTTCTCTTTATTTCATTAAAGGAAAAGTTTTTTAATTGGGGTATTCTTCTGAATACGCTGGCGATTTTGTTAATTTTCATTTTAGACAGCCTCGTTGTCTTTGTATGCCTTGAGACCTTTACTGCAACTTCGTCTATCGGGAGGAATCTGAGCCTGTTTATTCCGGGCATGTATACTGTTATCCTCGGAATGCTTGTGTATCCAATTTTAAGGCCGAAAGAAATAAAAGTAGAGGAGACATTGATTAATTAATGGAAAAGAGGATTAAGCTCGGTGCCTATATTATTCTTATCGTCTTTGCCATTTTTATCTTGAGACTATGGCAGCTTCAGGTAATAAAGGGCAGGGAGTACAGGGAGCTCGCAGAACAAAACAGATTGAGAGTTGTCAAGATACCAGCAGCGAGGGGAATAATTTATGACAGAAACGGTGTGCCATTTGTAAGGAATGTGCCTTCTTTCGATGTCTCTGTAATCAGGGAATATCTACCAAAAGATAGGGAAACCCTGTCTGCTCTCGGCAAACTCATTGGCCTCAGCGGTGATGAGATACAGGATAGGCTCAGAAAGGCTGCGGTATATCCATACGAACCTGTTAAGCTTAAGATAGCAGTTCCGTGGCAGGAGGTGGCAAAGGTTGAGGTAAGGAAAGTTGATTTCCCGGGACTGCAAGTAGATGTTGAAGTAAGCAGAGAATATATTAATGGAACCCTTGCGAGCCACATCATCGGCCATCTCGGACGCCTTACGCCTGAACAGTCTAAAAAACCAGATTATAAAGACGTCCCCCACAGGGCACTTATAGGACAATGGGGCCTTGAAATGATATATGACAAAGTCCTGAGAGGGACTGCCGGAGGAAAACTTATTGAGGTTGATGCCATAGGTAGAGAGATTAAAGTTGTCGGCATGGAGGAGCCTGTTAAAGGAGATGATATAACTCTTACTCTTGATATAACACTTCAGAAGACAGCAGAGGAGGCATTAAAGAGTGAGGCAGGAGCTATTGTGGCCCTTGACCCTAATACAGGCGAAATACTTACCCTTGCCAGCAGCCCGCCATTTAACCCGAACCTTTTCTCCAGAGGCATAGAACCCAGGGAGTGGGTGAAACTCTTGAATGACCCTCAGAAGCCATTATTGAACAGGGCGTTGCAGAGCCAGTACCCTCCCGGCTCTACATTTAAGATTATTACTGCGATTGCCGGTCTTGAAGAGGGAGTGATAACAAGGAATACAGAGGTCAACTGTACCGGTGTAATCGCTATGGGTAAAAGGGGTTTCAGATGCTGGAAACCCGGGGGCCATGGCACTGTGTCCCTGCACCGTGCAATTGTTGAATCATGCGATATATACTTTTACGAGGTGGGTAAGAGACTCGGCATTGACAAAATAGCTGAATATGCAGAGAGATTCGGGCTTGGAAAACCTGTTGGTCTGGAGTTCTTGAATGAAAAATCCGGGATTGTACCTTCAACGCAGTGGAAGCTTAAAACCAGGAAAGAGCAATGGTTTCAAGGAGAGACTCTCAGTGTTGCTATAGGCCAGGGATATATCTCTACGACTCCCATACAGATGGCATTGCTTACGTCTATAGTTGCCAATGGTGGAAAAATTTACAAACCACATCTTATAAAAGATTCGGGCGTAGAGTTTGTGGGAAATAGCAAAGTAAATGCAGGAAGTCTCGATACAGTAAGAAATGGCTTGCAGGGAGTTGTCGGAGAAGCAGGAGGCACAGGCGGCCGGGCACGTTCAAGCCTTTTGCATATAGGCGGCAAAACAGGGACTGCTCAGGTTGTGAGTATCAGAAAACAATCTCATGCCCTGCCGAAAAAACTCCGTGACCATGCATGGTTTGTGGCCTTTGCTCCTGTTGAGGACCCGCAGATTGCACTTTCTGTCTTTGTGGAGCACGGAGGCCATGGAGGAGCGGCTGCAGCCCCTATAGCAAAAAAGGTCATAGAGGCATTTTATGAAAATAACAAGTTACAAATGATAAATGACAAATGATAGACAGACGGCTTTTAAAAAATTTTGACTGGATTACATTTGCCCTTGTGACAATCGTCTCCCTTATAGGGATAATGACGATTTATAGCGCCACGAGACCCCTTCCAGGTTCAGAACATCCATCTTTTTATATAAAGCAAGTTTACTGGCTGGGTATTAGCCTGCTCTGTTTTATCCTTGTTGTAAGTATTGATTATAGATGGTTTGAGAAATTTGCCTATCCATTGTTTGTAATTGGATTTATTCTTCTTGTTCTTGTGCTTTTTGTAGGCAAACAGGGGATGGGAGCTCAACGGTGGCTGCCACTTGGGCCTTTATCTTTCCAGCCATCAGAATTTTTTAAAATCTTTTTTATTATCGCTTTCTCTAAGTACCTGACAAACCTTGGACAGGGAACAACGCTCGGCTTTAAAGAGATAGCAAAGATAAGTTTTTTCTTTCTCCTGCCTCCGATAATTGTTATTTTAAAACAGCCGCATCTCGGGACCGCCCTGATGTTGGTCTTTATCTCTCTCGGCATGGCTATGGCAGCAGGTATCAGAAAGAAGTTTTTTGTGTTGATTCTCATTATAGGGATCATCGCTGTGCCCTTTATGGGCCACATTTTCTGGGGAGGACTGAAGGAATATCAGAAGAACAGAATTGTGGCCTTTGTAGAACCACAGGTCGATCCCCTCGGCATTGGTTATCATATAAATCAGTCAAAGGTATCAATAGGTTCGGGTGGATTTCTCGGGAAAGGTTATTTAGAAGGCACACAGGGGTCTTTGAGATTTTTGCCTGAGGGACATACTGATTTTATTTTCTCGATTTTTGCTGAAGAATGGGGTTTTATGGGAAGTATTGGTTTGTTCATCATATATCTTTTTATTTTTTTGAGGGGCCTTGATACAGGAAGAAGGGCAAGGGATCCCTTCGGGAGTTTTCTTGCCCTGGGCGTCACAATAATGTTGACTTTCTACTTTGTCATAAATGTCGGTATGACCCTCGGAATGATGCCCATTGTTGGCCTGCCGCTGCCCTTCATGAGTTACGGAGGCACTGCCCTGCTCTCAGATTTCATTGCTGTCGGAATTTTAATAAATGTAAGGACGAGAAGATTTGCCTTGTTTTATTGATTTCTGCAATTGTTTCGAGCCGATCCCCCCAGTTCTCATTTCTCACTTCCCATTTTTTAGTTCTATATGAGATAATGGCTAATGCCTGTGAATATAGTAAATTTCCAGAAACCGAGCAGATATGTTAACAGCGAGGTAAACAGCATTCACAAGGATGCGCTGATAAAGGTTGCCCTGTGTTTCCCGGATACATATGAAATAGGCATGTCCCATATAGGGCTTAAAATCCTCTATTCGATTATAAATAGTATCCCTTATGCCTCTGCAGAAAGGGTGTATGCACCGTGGATTGATTATGAGGCATTTCTCAGACAGAAAGGCTTGCCCCTCTGCTCTCTCGAAGGCAACAGACCTTTAAGGGATTTCAATATTGTGGGCTTCAGCCTCCAGTATGAACTTTCCTATACCAATGTCCTTAATATGCTTGACCTGGGCGGAATCCCTATAAGGACAGAAGACAGGATGTCGGAATCGACTCGTACCGAGGCGGATAGAGGCTATCCCCTTATCATTGCAGGCGGGCCATGCGCAATGAACCCGCTGCCCCTTGCCCCATTTATAGATGCCTTTGTTGTTGGCGATGGAGAGGAGGTCATAAGGGAAATTGTAGATTTATATAAAAGATGGCAGGACGAAGTCGGAATCGACTCGTACCGAGATATGAGAAAAGAGAATCTCTTAAAGGCATTATCTCAGGTGGAAGGAGTTTATGTCCCGCTGGTTCATAGCACTGATAATGGTGTGAGGATCAAAAGAAGGATTGTTGAATCTCTCGATGATGCCCCATTCCCCGAAAACCCAATAGTGCCATATACCTCCATTGTGCACGACAGAATCGCCATTGAGATATCAAGGGGATGCACAAGGGGATGCCGTTTCTGTCAGGCAGGAATGATATACAGGCCTTTGAGGGAGAGGAGTCCTGAGAAAATTTTAGCCTTAGCTCAGAAATCTATTTTAAACACAGGTTACGAAGAGGTTTCTTTTACATCACTGAGCACTGGAGATTATAGCTGTCTGCTGCCTCTGATACGAGCCTTTAACAGGAGATTTGCTGGAGATAATATTGCAATATCGCTTCCATCCCTGAGGGTTGGGGCTGTTAACAGGGATGTCGCGAAGGAGATAAAAAGTGTCAGGAAGACGGGTTTTACTATTGCGCCAGAGGCTGGTAGCAAAAGGCTCAGAAAGGTAATTAACAAGGATTTTAGCGAAGATGAATACTTTGAGGCCCTGAGGGTCATTTCCAGTGAAGGGTGGAAGGGCATTAAACTTTACTTCATGATAGGTCTTCCTACAGAAGAAGCGAGGGATATCGAAGGGATTATCGATATGGTAGAGAATGCCCGTAAGACTGCTAACCGACGTATTAATATAAATGTTGGCGTATCGCCTTTTGTCCCGAAGGCACATACGCCATTTCAGTGGCTCGGCCAGGTTTCTTTCGAAGAATTAAAAATGAGACAGGGGTTTCTCAAAGATGCATTGCAGAGAAGGGGCTTTAATTTCAAGGGACACAAGCCTGAGATGAGCCTTCTCGAGGCTGTATTTGCAAGGGGTGATGGTAAGATTGCTTCTCTTATTGAGGCTGCATGGGCCCTCGGGTGCCGCTTTGATGGGTGGTCTGACACCTTTTGTTTTGATAAATGGCTTGTTGCTGCGGAAAAGATAAATCTCGACCTGTACAGTTATGCTTCGAGGGCATTAGATGTGGACTCATGGCTTCCGTGGGACATGATAAACTCAGGGATCAGAAAAGAATTTTTGGCAACAGAATACAAAAAGGCACTAAAAGGTGAGATAACCCTAAATTGCAGGAACAGGTGTTATGATTGTGGGCTCACATGTAAGACAACAGTCAACAGTCAACAGTCGGCAGTCAGCAGTCATGAGTCAACAAAAGACTTAAGACTTACGACTCAAGACTCACGACTTAAGAAACCGATTCGGTTAAGGGTTCAGTTTTCAAAGACAGGGACACTGCGATATCTTTCCCATCTTGAAGTAATGGCAGCAATTCAGAGGGCACTGAGGAGGGCTAAGGCGCCACTGGTTTATACCAGCGGGTTTCATCCTCACCCGAAAGTATCATTTGGACCCGCCCTTCCTGTTGGTGTCGAAGGACTCGAAGAATATTTTGATATGGAAGTTTACCATTATATTGATGCTGATGACATTGTGGAAAGAATGAACAGGACACTTCCTGAAGGATTAAGGATTAGAGGTGTTATGACAATAAAACAAGGAGAACCATCACTGAATAATTTTATCTCATGCTATAAATATGAAATAACGATAAATGAGGAGATTCAAGATTCAACCCTGAATCAAATTCAGGGCAAGATTCAAGATTTTTTGGAAAACCCTGTCTTTTTTATAAAAAGGGATGGTAAAGAGGTAAATCTCAGACCAATGGTGAAAGATGCGGTGGTCAAGGGTGAAAACCTTTATCTTACATTAGTGGATAAAGGAGGAGTAAAAGTCAGGCTTTTTGAGTTACTGGCTGCACTTTTTCAAAAACCTGTAAATGAGGTTCAGAGGTTATCTGTAAAAAGAGTTAATATATGTGGTTTTGAATCGGATGTGCGCCAGGGCGTAGAAGAGTGGCTGGAACCCATAGGCGGTGAGAAGTTATGGCTGATGAGATAATAATCAATGCAGGCAGGGAAGAGACGCGGGTAGCCCTTCTTGAGGCTGGACAGCTTTGCGATCTTTATATCGAAAGAAAAAAAGATGCAAGTCTTGTAGGCAACATATATAAAGGCAGGGTGGTAAGGATCCTTCCAGGGATGCAGTCAGCTTTTGTGGATATAGGCCTTGAGAAGGCTGCATTCCTTCATGTTGCAGATATATATTCTGGCCTTGATTCCCCGATATTCCTTGAAGAGTTAGAGGAAGAGGCAAGGCCTCTTAACCTCCCTATCGAAGAAATACTTCAGGATGGTCAGGAAATCCTTGTGCAGGTTTCAAAGGACCCCATCGGGAGCAAAGGGGCGAGGGTGACTTCTTATATAACTATACCAGGAAGATACCTTGTCTTGATGCCCGGGGTTGAGCATATAGGTGTGTCGAGACGGATTTCAAACGAGGCAGAAAAACTCAGACTCAAGGAGATGGTTAATCGCCTTAGACCTTCAGGTTTTGGTTTTATTATCAGGACAGCCAGTGAGGGCTGTACCGAAGAAGAGATAAAAAAGGATATGGATTTTTTAGTCCTTCTGTGGGAGAACATCCATGAGAAGAGGAATAAAGTTGTCCCGCCTTACCTCCTTTACAGCGACCTCGACCTTGTCTTCAGAAGCGTCAGGGACCTCCTCAGCCATGAGGTGCGCAGGCTTGTAATTGATTCCGAGGGGGAATATAAAAGGATAATAGAGTTTCTTAATACATATTTTCCGAAACTTGCTTCGAAGATCGAGTTTTACGACGGCAGCGAGCCGATCTTTGACTTTTTTGGTATTGAGATGGAAATATCGAGGGCACTTGGAAGGCGAATATGGCTGAAGTCCGGCGGCTATATTGTCATTGACCAGACAGAGGCCTTGACAGCAATAGATATAAATACCGGCAAATTTGTTGGGAAAGCGAGTCTTGAGGATACAATACTCAAGACAAATTTAGAAGCGGTAAAAGAGATTGCCTATCAGATAAGGCTGAGAAACCTCGGCGGAATAATCATAATAGACTTTATAGATATGGAAAAAGAGGAGAACAGAAAAAAGCTCTTCTCAACATTCCAGGAGATAATGAGCAAGGATAGAGCAAAGAGCACTATTCTTCAGGTCTCAGAACTCGGTCTTATTGAAATGACGAGAAAGAGGGTGAGAGAAAGTCTTGGACGAACCCTCTGTGAACAATGCCCTTACTGTGAGGGCAAGGGTTTTGTAAAATCTCCAACGACAGTATGCTATGAAATATTTAGAGAATTAAGGAGATTAGGTTCAGAAAAACCTGGAGGTAAGATTATGATTACAGCCCATCCTTCAGTGGCAGACCTCCTTTATGATGAAGAGAGAGAAGGGCTCGAAGAGATAGAAAAACACCATGGTTTTAAGGTCATTGTGAAGGCCGATAAAAACCTGCATCAGGAACACTACGAGATAGTTGTACTTTAGCTCATGGACAAGCTTGGACTCCTTGTAAGCATTATCCGCGAGATGGATAAGGTTATAGTTGCTTATTCAGGTGGGGTGGATAGCACCCTCGTTTTAAAGGCAGCTTCCATGGCACTCGGCAACAATGTCCTTGCAGTAACTGCTTCCTCTGAGAGCTTTCCTCCTGATGAGCTTTCATTTGCAAGGGCAATAGCATCTTCTATTAATGTCAGGCACAGAATAATACACACAGAGGAACTTAAAGATAATAATTTTTCCAGCAATCCGCCTGACAGATGCTATTACTGCAAAAAAGAGTTGTTCGGAAAGCTTTCTGAGATGGCCGCAAAAGAAGACTACCGTTATGTCCTTGATGGGACAAATGCCGATGACCTTCAGGACTGGCGGCCTGGAAGGCATGCTGCAATAGAGTTAAGAGTAAGGAGCCCACTTCTTGAAGCCCGGATAGGGAAAAAAGAGGTGAGGGATATTTCTTTTAGGCTCGGCCTTCCAACATGGGATAAACCTGCTACACCATGCCTGTCTTCGAGGTTTCCCTATGGACACAGGATTACAGCAGAAGGTCTCGAACGAGTCCTGAAGGCTGAGGATTATTTGAAGGGGTTTGGATTGAGGGAGTTGAGGGTCAGGGATTACGGAGAGACTGCGAGGATTGAGGTAATGCCTGAAGAGTTACATCTGCTTGTCAGGGAGGATGTGAGGACAAAGGTGATTGTATTTTTTAAATCACTTGGCTATAAATTTATTTCTCTTGACCTTCAGGGTTTCCGCAGCGGGAGGCTGAACGGAGAGATTTCAACCCGAAAAATGCAATTGACCACAGAGGACACAGAGATAAATTTTAATAAAACTACAGAGATAAAGAATAACCACTGAGGCACAGAGACACAGAGGACTAAGAAGCTGAGAAGTTAAGAAGTTTGAAAGTTGAGCTTTTTTTATCTTTCTTATCTTCTTAGTTTCTTATCCTCTCATCTTCTTATCTTCATCCTCAGTGCCTCTGTGTCTCTGTGGTTTTCTAAATGCATTATTTGGGATAAAAACTCTAAATCGGGAATTTTTCCCTTACAAACTTTATCTCTTCTTCTTTGCTTTTAATCTGCCCCTCAAGTCTGGCCTCGAGGATTCCTTTCAGTATTTT
>JACROP010000079.1 GCA_016214385.1 Nitrospirota bacterium | reverse complement strand
TTAAGATATAGAGAAATAACCGAACGACCTGAAAAAGAACAGAAGAAACCGATTATATTGATTTTCAAAAAGAAGAAGCCTCATATCCCTGCAATGAATCATCCATGGAGGAGGTTTAAGCCAGTGATACAACATAACAGTTATCAACAGAAAGAATTACAAACATGAAAACCGGACATTTCTATTTTGCTAAGAATAGGACATTTCTATTTTGCTTTGACACACCGTGTTTTGTTTATTGAAATAATACGATAAAAAGCTTTATCATATAATTTATGGTTGAATCAATAAGGGCGACCTTCAAGCGCAAGTTTATTGCAGGCCTCTTTGTCTCAGTCCCTGTAATTATCACCATCCTGGTTATTGGCTGGTTTTTTAAGACCATCGATGGCCTTCTCGGCCAGTTTTACGATGAACTTCTCGGCAGACATATAGCGGGCCTTGGTTTTATCTCTGCTGTAGTGCTGATATTTATCGTTGGTATTGTCTCTACAAATGTATTTGGGAAAAAGATTCTGGCCTTTGTAGAAAGGATTTTTCTAAATATCCCTGTTTTTAAAGGCATCTATGCAGCCATAAAACAACTGGTGGATGCCTTTTCACCTGAAAGTAAAAGCTCCTTTAAAAAATTTGTGATTGTTGAATATCCAAGGCCAGGGACTTACGTCTTTGGTTTTCTGACAAAGGAATGCTGCCTGAGGCCTGCAAAAGACGCTGAGACTTGTCTCAAGGCAATATATATCCCTACCAATAATTTGTATCTTGGCGAGATAGTCCTGTTCAAGGAAAATGAGGTTTTCAATACAGACCTTACTATAGAGGAAGGCATAAAGATAATCCTCTCAGGCGGCATTGCAACGCCGGACTATTTAAAGGAGTCCTCAGGATGAGTCGGAAACAGATCGACCGGAGCCTGTGCGCTGTTGTCCTTGCAGCAGGCCTCGGTAAGAGAATGAACTCCATCAGGCCAAAGGTTCTCCATGAAGTTCTTGGAAGGCCGATGCTCCTTTACTGTCTTGATGCTGTAAAGACTTTAAAGCCTGAAAAGTTAATCGTTGTGGTTGGTTTTGGGGAAAGAGAAGTAAAAAAATCCATTAATGATAAATCTGTAATCTTTGTTACCCAGGAAAAACCTCTCGGCACAGGAAACGCACTTGCTGTTGCGGGGAATGCCTTAAGAAGGTTTAAACAGGGCACAATTATTGTGCTCAATGGCGATGCGCCATTAATAACAGGCAGGACATTAAAAAACTTTTTAGGGAAACATAGGATAGAAAAGAATGCATTGTCCCTTCTTTCATTTGTTGATGAGAAGGCTGCAGGGTATGGCAGGATTTTAAGGGACGATAAAGGCCAGGTAGTATCGATTGTAGAGGATAAGGAAGCAGCGGGGAGTCAGAAGACCATTGATGAATTAAACGGTGGTGTTTACGCTATGGAGCCGAAGGTACTGGATTACCTCGATATGCTTGAAGCCAACAATTCATCTGGTGAATATTATTTGACAGACATTGTTGGTATCATCCATAGAAAAGGCTTACAAATTGGTGCGTATAGATGTGACCCTGATGAGCTTCGTGGGGTAAATACAAGGGAAGAACTTTCAAAGGTGGCAGAGGTTTTAAACAAGAGGATTGTATCAGAGTGGATGAGAAAGGGAGTTACCTTTCTCGACCCGGGCAGGTCAATTGTTCATCATAAAGTCTCAATAGGAAAGGACAGTATTATTTATCCAGATGTTTATCTTGAAGGCAATACATCCATAGGCGAGGGAAGCATTGTTTATCCAGGCGTGAGGATAGTAGACACGGTTATCGGCAGAGGTGTAATCATAAAAGATAATACATTGATTGAGGAAAGTACTGTAGGGGATGGTTCAACTGTTGGGCCCTTTGCCCACCTCAGACCACACAGCAATATAGGGAAAAATGTAAAAGTCGGGAATTTTGTGGAGATAAAAAAATCCACGATAGGAAATGGTTCAAAAACATCGCACCTGAGTTACATAGGGGATGCTATTCTTGGCAAGAATATAAACATTGGAGCCGGAACCATAACATGCAATTATGATGGGCTAAAAAAACATCTGACTATGATTGAAGATGATGTCTTTGTTGGAAGCGATAGCCAGCTTGTGGCTCCTGTGAAGATAGGCAGGGGGGCTTATGTTGCTGCCGGCTCTACGATTACAAAGGACGTGCCCCGGGGAGCTCTTGCAATAGGCAGGGCTAAGCAAGAAAACATAAAAGGCTGGGCACTCAAAAAGAAGTTAAAAGTTAAAAGTTTAAAGGTGAAGAGGAATGAGAAAAAATAGTATAAGATTTTATTTTAACTTGTCACCCGTCACTCGTCACTGGTCACTGGTTTAACATGTGCGGCATTGTCGGATATATAGGTAAAAGGAATGCTATTCCTGTCCTCCTCGATGGGCTCAGGAAATTGGAATACAGGGGTTATGACTCAGCAGGGATTGCCTTTTTCAGAAATGGCAGGATAGAGGTAAGACGCTGCGCCGGCAAGATAAGAGACCTCGAGGGTTCCATTGCTGGCAATGACCTGCGCGGCTTTGCAGGGATAGGCCATACCCGCTGGGCAACCCACGGAAGGCCGACAGAGGAGAATGCCCATCCTCACAGGGCAGGTGGGGTTGTTATTGTCCATAACGGCATCATAGAAAACTATCTCGAGCTTAAAAATAAACTCAGGGCTGAGGGCCATATCTTTGCCTCTGACACTGATACAGAAGTCTTGTGTCATTTAATAAGTAGTTACACAGATAAGGGTCTTGACCTTGAGACAGCAACCAGGGAGGCCCTTAAAGATGTAAAGGGTGCTTATGCCCTCGGCATTATAAGAGAAGAAGAGCCAGACAAAATAATTGCAGTGAAGAAAGATTGTCCTCTCGTTGTGGGACTGGGCGAGTCAGAATTTTTTATCTCTTCAGACATCCCTGCCTTTTTAAGTTATACGAGGAATATGATGATCCTGGATAACAATGAATTGGCTGTGATTACGCCGGATGGAGTTTTTATCTCTAAAATCAGTGGTGAGTCTGTTGAGAAAAAAGTGACCAATATAACGTGGAGCCCTGCCATGGCTGAGAAGGGTGGATACAGACACTTTATGTTAAAAGAAATCTATGAGCAGCCGAGGGCGGTGGCAGACACGGTGAGAGGCAGGTTTTCTATAGAAGATGCTGAGGTAAATCTGGATGAGTTTTCTATGCGGACAGAGGATTTACAGAAATTGGACAGGGTCTTTTTTGTTGCATGCGGAACATCGTGGCACGCGGCTCTTATCGGCAGGTACATGCTTGAAGGTATAGCGAGAATGCCGTCAGAAGTTGATATTGCATCTGAGTTCAGGTACAGAGAGCCGATACTTTCTGATAGAAGCCTTGTTGTTGTTATAACCCAGTCTGGAGAGACGGCTGATACCATTGCTGCACAGAGAGAAGCAAAAAGGCTCGGTGCAAAGGTGCTGAGTATATGCAATGTAGTTGGAAGCACATCTGCGAGGGAGGCAGATTATTGCTTTTATACTCACTCAGGCCCGGAGATAGGAGTTGCCTCAACCAAGGCATTCGTCTCCCAACTCGTTGGCCTTTATCTGTTTGCAATTGCAGTTGCGAAAGCAAAAGGAATGTTTACTAAAGAGATGGCAAAGGCTCTTCTTACCGAGCTCCTTGAGCTGCCTGAAAAGGCAGAAAAAGCTCTTGCACTCGATGATTCTGTCGCAAAGATAGCCAGGGAGTTTTTTAAGGTGAAAGATTTTCTTTATCTCGGGAGGGGCATAAACTATCCTGTAGCACTGGAAGGCGCTCTAAAACTGAAGGAGATTTCCTACATTCATGCAGAGGGTTATCCGGCAGGGGAGATGAAACACGGCCCTATTGCCCTCATAGATGATTCACTTCCTGTGCTCGTCCTTGCACCCAGAGATAAAGTTTACGAGAAAGTACTTTCAAATATAGAAGAGGTTAGAAGCAGGGGTGGAAAGATAATAGCCTTTGCGACTGAGGGAGACACAACAGTCTCTTCTTTAGCTTCCCGTACAATATTTGTCCCGGTCGTGAACCAGTACCTTATTCCTGTGTTGTTTGCTATTCCTTTACAGCTCCTGGCTTACCATATAGCAGTGCTCAGGGAGTGCGATGTTGACCAGCCGAGGAATCTCGCTAAAAGCGTAACCGTGGAATAAGCATGTCAATTTTTATGAAAAATTGTTAAAATAAAATCAAAATCCAAACATAAAGGCTTGATAAGTAGCCCCTATTTCTTGAGCCTGTCAGAAACAGGTTTAATGAGGGGCAGTATTTATTTATCTCTTTGGGTAACTTATTAAGGGTCGCATAATTTAATTGACATGGATTAGAAAATCTCCCCTTGCCCCTCTTTGCCAAAGAGGGGTATTATCCCTCCCTTTGGAAAAGGGAGGTTAGGAGGGATTTTACAAATATGTCGTTACAATTATAAGACTGTTAATAACCAAATACAGGAAGTAATATGAATAAGGATGAAATGCTGAAAAACCTCAACCCTCAACAGCGAGAAGCCCTTCTCTATGCTGAGGGACCCCTCCTTATCTTTGCAGGTGCTGGCAGCGGCAAGACAAGGGTTATCACATATAAATTTGCCTACTTTACAAAGGCCCTTAATATTCCTCCGTATTCTATTCTTGCAATGACCTTTACAAATAAGGCAGCAGAAGAAATGAAAGGCAGGATTGAGCATTTGCTGGGTAAGAGTTTAAAGGGTCTATGGGTAGGAACTTTCCATGCCTTGTCGAACAGGATCCTGCGGAAAGAGATAGAGCGGTCCGGGTTGGGATTAACCAGAGATTTTGTAATCTACGACGAAGATGATTCTTGCAGTCTTATACGTTCTATCCTTAAAGAATTTAGAATTCATGAAGCCCTGTACAGAGGTATTGCCTCGAAGATTAGTTCTCTCAAGGCATCCCTGATTGGCCCTGGCGAGTTCATTGCGCAGGGGGATGGTTTTGGCTTTGATGAAAAACTTGCGAGGGTATACGTCAAATATCAGGATAAACTTAAAAGAAATAATGCCTTAGATTTTGATGATTTAATAATGCATACTGTGAGGCTTTTTGAGACATGCCCGGATGTCCTCGGAAAATATCATAAGGAGTTTTCCCACATTTTGGTGGATGAATTTCAGGATACAAATGCTGCCCAATACAGGCTTTTAAAACTCCTTGCAGAAGGTAGAAAAAATCTGTGTGTGGTTGGAGATGACGACCAGAGCATCTATAGATTCAGGGGTGCAGATGTAAGAAATATTCTCTCATTTGAAAAGGACTTTCCTGATGCCAGGATAGTAAAGCTTGAGCAGAACTACAGGTCAACTCAGAACGTCCTCTCTGCTGCGGATGGTGTTATTGCCAAGAATCCGTCGAGAAAACCTAAAAAGCTCTGGACAGAGAGGGGTGATGGAGAAAAGGTATATTACTGCGTTACTGACAACGAGGCAGAAGAGGCGCGATACATTGCGAGGGCCATCAGGGAGTTTTATCTAAAAGGAAAACATCCATTCAGCGATTTTGCCGTTCTTTACAGGGTGAATCTCCAGTCGAGGATTCTTGAGGAAACCTTCAGGTCTGAAGGTATCCCTTACCACATAATTGGCGGGGTCAGTTTTTACCAGAGAAAGGAAATAAAAGATGCCATAGCCTATCTGAAGGTAATTGCCAATCCTCAAGATTCGGTAAGTCTCAGGAGAATTATAAATTGCCCGCCGAGGGGTATTGGAGATGTAACACTATCTAAACTGGAGCAGGAGGCGAAAAAGAAGGACATCGGGCTTTTTGAAGCCATGAAGCTTATTGTAAAGGGCAATGGAAGTGCTTCAAGCCTAAAAGAGAAAATCATAGACTTCATTAAAACCATAGAAGACCTGATCTCCCACCAAAACATTAATGTCAGAGACCTCCTTGATTTGATTTTTGAAAAGACAGGATACCTCAAATGGGTCGAGGAAGAACGTGCTGAGAACCTTATGGAACTTCTAAACGCTGCAGAGGGTAAAGATTTATACAGCTTCCTGGACACTGCAGCCCTTTTTACTGGCATGGATGAAGAGCAGAGGTCCAATTCAGTTACCCTGATGACTTTACATAGCGCCAAAGGACTTGAATTCCCTGTGGTCTTTATTGGCGGGCTTGAAGAAGGCCTTTTGCCGCATTTTCATGCAATTAAAAATCCTGAGGAGCTTCAGGAGGAACGCAGGCTTTTTTATGTGGGCATGACAAGGGCAAAGGATATACTTGTACTTACAGGGTCAAAAACGAGGAGGCTGTATGCGGCTATACAGGAACAGGAGCCATCCAGATTTATCATGGACATACCTGCGGAGTATTGTCGTTGTTTTGAGAGGAGGCCCCGGACAGTATCCCTTAGCAAAGCTGTTAAAACTCCAGAGGATTTTACGCAATCCTCTCCCTTTGCTGTCGGGGCAAGGGTTAAACACCCAAAATGGGGTGTTGGCGTTATCAGGGATTTTTACGGAGAGACAAATGACCCCAAGGTAATGGTAAACTTCTCGTCGGTTGGTGTAAAAAGGCTTTCACTCAAGCTTGCGCATCTTGAGAGGGTATAATGGTAAAAGAGCACATCGATATTGAGCATATTGCTATACTTGCGAGG
The DNA here is from genome assembly GCA_016214385.1 of Nitrospirota bacterium. Classification (NCBI taxonomy): domain Bacteria; kingdom Pseudomonadati; phylum Nitrospirota; species Nitrospirota bacterium. The sequence continues at coordinate 7,472 of JACROP010000079.1, read as the reverse complement.
CTCAAACTTACAGATGAGGAAAAAAGACTTTTTTCAAGACAGCTCGGCAGTATTATTGAATACATGGGAAAACTCAACGAACTTGATACCGCCTCAATAGAGCCTACATCTCATGTCCTGCCAGTAAAAAATGTCTTCAGAGAAGACGAATTAAGGCCGTCGCTCCATAAGGATAAAGCCCTTCAAAACGCTCCGGATAAAACAGATGATTTTTACAGGGTGCCGAAGATAATAGAATGATAAATAGAGCAGAAGAGCAGAAGTGCAGAAGTGCAGAAGTGCAGAAGAGAAAAAAGACTTCCAAACTTCCGAACTTCCGAGTTTCTGAACTTCCGAGGTGTATCACTTGTCACTGGGTGCTGTTATGTTAAGGTGCATGCTCAGGGCAAAGATACATATGGCTACAGTTACAGACTCAAACCTCGCCTATGAAGGAAGCCTTACTGTTGATGAGGCAATACTGAATGCTGCTAACATCAAACCATATGAGCAGGTTATGGTCAGCAATCTCAATAACGGTGAGAGGTTTGAAACCTATGTTATCCCTGGAGAAAAGAACTCAGGGGTTATCTGCCTTAACGGCCCAACAGCAAGAAAAGGCATAACAGGGGATAAGATTATTGTGTTCTGTTATGAGTACTACACCGAAGATGAACTTGCGGCCTTTACCCCAAAGATTGTAAGGCTTGATGAAAAAAACAGGATAGTTGAATAACTATCTCCTGTAGTGCCTGTACCGCGGTGGATAACACCTCTTCGGAAGTCTATGCCACGGCCCCCTTTCCCTCTCGCTATAAAACCATACACCGTCCCAGTAGTAATAATAGGTAGCACCATAGAAATATACATGCCTTTCAGGAACCACAACTACTGGTGGAAGAGGTTGAACAACAATATGAGGCGGGGGAGCTACAACAACAGGCGGCCCTATTATTATAAGGGCTGGAAGGGGTTCTATGTATGTCCCTTCTGGTGTGACGTGGGTAACGCATCCTGTAAGGAGCAGAGAAAGACAGATAATTTTTAGTAGAGCTTTCATTTTATATATCTCCTTTCTATTATAGAAAATAGGTTTTCACTTTCTACTTCTTACTTCTCAGTTCTTACTTCTTACTTTATTAGACCCGCTCAAGCCCCATTCGTTTACTTATCCCCTTTCCTCAGGTGTTATGAAGTTCTTTAAAGCCTCTTTGAATTTTATTGGCTCAAAACCGAAGTTTTTCCTTACACTTCCGATGTCAGTTATATTGTCCTTTTCAAGGAGTCTTAGCTGTTCTACTGTTGCAGGAGGTGATGGGAGAAGTTTCTCTGCCATCCATACGCCGAATTTCGCAAAAACTGAAGGCACGTGAACAAGAGATTTTTTAATTTTCATAGAGTCAAGAATTTCTAAAACCATCTCGTTGTAAGTCAGATGCTCTGGCCCGCCAAACTCGTAGGTCTTATTAATAGAATCAGGGTTATCCAGGATTTTCAAGAAACACCTGACCCAGTCTCCAACAAATATAGGCTGAAATTTAGATGTCCCTGCCCCTGGAATTGGTATCACAGGGCTTTTTTTGATTATTTCTCTGATCTTCTGTGTAAATCCATCCTCAGGGCCAATTATTAGAGATGGCCTGAAAATAGTATAGGAAATTCCGCTGTCTCTGACTATCTCTTCTGCCTCAGCCTTGGTTTTATGATACCTGGCCCAGGAATTTATGTCCGCACCGAGGGCGCTCTGATAAAAGAAATGCTTTACTCCTGCCCTGATTGCTTCATTGACAAGATTCTGAGTACCATCAACATGGACAGACTGAAAGGTGAGGGGGCCTTTTTCCTCTATTATTCCAACAAGATGTATGACTGTATTACAGCCATTGAGCACGCCTTTGAGTGACTTTGCATCAGTAATATCACCTATAGCTACTTCAGCACCCCTTGCCCTACAGAGCTGAGCACGCTCAGCATTCCTCGCAAGGCATTTTATCTTAAAACCCTTTTCTATAAGGGTGTTAAAGAGGTGACTTCCTATAAATCCAGTTCCGCCTGCAATAAAAATCATGTTGCTTTTACCCAAATCCAGGCATAAAGGTTTTAATAAGCAGGGCTGGCTTTCGCTTACTACGAATAGAAAATACTATTATTTTCCCACACTGTCAAGAAAATAATAGTATTTTATTTAAATATTTACAAAGGTTTAAGGATGTGTTAGTTTTAATCTGTATTATGGAAGTTATATTAGAGGAAAATCCTACAAGAAGGCAGATCCTATCACTCCTTAAAAAAAAAGGTGCACTTTCTATTGATGAGCTTAGCAGGGCAATAAACATAACCCCCATGGGTATAAGACAACATTTAATATCACTTGAAAAACGCGGTTTTGTAGGTTATATAACCAAAAAACATGGTATTGGAAGGCCGGGCTTTCTTTATCAGCTTACAGAAAAGGCTGACGACCTTTTTCCCAGGGCATATTTCAACTTTGCCCAGGGGCTCCTTAATGACATAGAAAAGCACGATGGCCGAGAGAAAGTTGATAAATTATTCCAGTGGAGGATGCGGCGGTTGTTGAAATCAAAAGAGGCACTTTTGGTGGGTATGCCCCTTTCTGAAAGAGTCAATACCCTCGTGGGGCTTCTTAACGAAGAAGGTTATTTTACAGAACTTGAAAAACTTCCTGATAGCTTCAGGATTGTGCAGCATAACTGCCCTATTTATAAACTTGCCCAGAATTACCAGGAGGCATGCACTTATGAAATATACCTGTACAGGGAGCTTCTCCGTGCCAATGTCGATAGAACAGCCTGTATGGGAAGCGGTGATACTGCCTGTGAATACAGGGTAAGGCCTTAAGGTTTCCCTTTAGATTGCCCCTGTGGTTTATCTTTTTGTTCTGGTGTCTTTTGCTCCTGCATTAAGGCCTCAAGTGCTTCCTTCTTCACGGTTATCTTGCTTGTTTTTTTGAGACCTTCTATGTAAGAGTCAAAAAGGCTCTTCTGCCGTTCTGCTGTTAAGCGTCTTTCGATCACACCCTTTACCTGTTCAAATTCAACGGCCTTGCCTGTTTTCCTGTCCGTCACCTTTATAAGGTGATAGCCAAACTGGGTCTTAACAGGGCTACTCACTTCACCTGCTTTGAGGGCAAAGGCAGCCTTCTCAAATTCAGGTATCATCTGGCCCTTGCTAAAAAATCCCACATCGCCTCCATTTTTTGCGGATTCTGCATCAAGAGAGAATTCCTTTGCGAGCTTTGCAAAATTTTCACCCTTTTTAATTTTCTCAAGTAACTTTTTTGCTTCATCTTCGGTCTTCACAAGGATATGGCTTGCCCTAACTTCTACTCTGGCCTTAAACTCCTCAGAGTGTTTTTCGAAAAAATCCTTGATGTCCTTTTCATCCACCTTCACCTTGTCCTGTATTTCTGTTTTGAGTATCATACTCACGAGATTAATCTTTTTAAACTCTTCAAGTTTTTTCTGAAAATCTTTATCTTTTTCGAGCCCTTTCTTTTTTGCCTCCTGATAGAGGATCTCTCTCTTTATCATCTCATCGAGAAATCGCTCTTTGCCCTCTTTATTTTCAAACATGCCTCTGGCAAAATCAGGCAGGGCCTCCATCTCAGATAGAAATTCCTCTTTTGTGATCTTTGTATCATTGACAACAGCAAGGACAACTGGTTCTTCCTTTTTTGGGGCGCATCCAGAGGCAAATATAACAACATTCATTACGACCATCACTACTAATAGTTTTTTCATTAATTCCTCCTTTTGTTTGCTCTCGTTTATAGCATATAATAGTCAACTTTTACAATCTTTTTTTACATAGATTTAAACAACATTTGAGAATTGCCTTGACAGACTGTTTTGTCGTGTGATATTTTTCTGTAGAAACAATAGCCATGAAGGCTTTAATAAAGGCCAGCAGGTCTTGAAAAAAGTCTTTGTGGCTTTTTTATTTCCACTTTACCCCGTTTAGAGATAAATCTCTAACTGTGTCAAATCATTAATGGAGGTTTTAAGTGCATATACCTGATGGATATCTGGGGCCGATAACATATGGCGGACTATGGGCTGCAATTGTGCCTGTATGGATTTATGCATCTAAAAAGATAAAAGAGACACTAAAGGCATCTCAGGTTCCACTCCTTGCCCTTTGCTCGGCCTTTAGTTTCGTTATCATGATGTTCAATGTGCCAGTACCAGGCGGCACAACAGGTCATGCAACAGGTGCAACTTTAATTGCAATATTGTTAGGGCCCTGGCCTGCAATAATTTCTGTCTCCATTGCCCTTGTCATTCAGGCACTCATATTTGGTGATGGAGGGATAACAGCAATTGGTGCCAATTGCTTCAATATTGCATTTGCAGAAGCGCTTGTGGGATATGGGATTTATAGGCTAACTTCAGGGTCGAGGGTCAAGGGTCAAGGGTTAGATGTTAAAAAAACTCGTCACTCGTCACTCGTCACTTAATAGGAGCAGGCATAGGCGCATATATAGGGATAAACCTTGCTGCCTTTCTTACTGCCGTTGAACTGGGTATTCAACCGCTACTCCATGTAGGTGCCGATGGAAGGCCGCTCTATAGCCCATTCCCTTTGAGCATCGCTATACCTGCAATAATGTTAGAGCATATATTTCTTTTTGGAATTGTTGAGGCATTGGTTACTGTGCTTGTGCTTCTGTATATTCAGAAGTCACATCCAGAGCTGATAAGGGGGTAACAATGGAAAGTTCAAAGTTCAAAGTTAAAAGTTCAAGGTATAAGAAACTCTGGATTGGGATTGGGATATTGATACTGCTTGCACCGCTTGGGTTGATTATCCCGGAACTTTTTAAGGCAGGGGGCGCATGGGGTGAATGGGGCATGGATGAGATTGAAAAGATTGCAGGATATGTTCCACACGGACTTAAAAAACTGTCGGAACTCTGGAAAGCTCCGATTCCTGATTATGCGTTTTCAGGTTGGGACAAAGGACTTAAGTCATACATAGGCTATATATTTTCTGGGATAATAGGCGCTGCTCTGGTTATAGGAATATCAATGCTCATAGGGAAAATTTCTGCGAGGAAGAATGGAAATTCCTGAGTGGCTCAGGACAGTGACAAGTGACAAGTTACAAGTGACAAGTAAAGAGAAAAGCGCGTTATTTAAAAGACCGAAGGAAAGGTTTCTCGATAAAACTCTCCGCCATATTGTCTCATTTACCGAAGACATTATGTTCAATGAAAGGGTCTCCTTTAGGAAGGGTTTTTTACAGAGGGTTGAACCGAGGTTAAAGATAGTCAGCCTGCTGCTGTTTATCGTTATGCTGAGTTTTCAGAGGTCTATAGAGGGTATTGCCTTATTTCTGGCCATCTCCCTTTTTATGGCCTTTACATCCAGAGTACCTGTCTTTCTTTTATTGAAGAGGCTCTTTCCTGCTGTTTTATTTACAGCATTCATAGCCATGCCTGCAATGTTGAATATAATTGTGAAGGGTGAATCACTGTTAACGCTATATACATTTGAAAAAACTTACAGCCTCGGCCCGATAACCATTCCAGCAGAACTATCAATAACAAGACAGGGGTTACTCAGTGCATTAACTCTATTTTTGAGGGTTGTTGCATCTGTCTCTATAGTCTTTCTTTTGACCCTGACAACACCACCAAACAGGCTTATGAAGTCAGTCTCATCTTTTATGCCAGGGGCATTGAAATCCATAGTCTCTATAAGCTATAGATACATCTTCTTTCTTGTGAAGAAGGTCGAACAGTTCATAATGGGCTTCAGGTCAAGAAATATCTCGTCACTCGTCACTCGTCACTCGTCACTGATTGGACAGAGGTGGGTTGCATCGAGGATGGGTATCCTTTTTTCCCTCAGCCTTAGATTAAGCCAGGACCTTGAAAAGGCAATGGAGTCGAGGGGCTATAAGTTTGGAGTTAAGAGTTCGGAGTTCGGAGTTTCAACTCACGACTCACGACTCACGACACACGACATTCTGTGGCTTATCTTCAGCGTAATATTTATGGGGGCTATGCTTTGGAAGTCTTTAATGTAGACAGGCTGTCTTACACATACAAAGATGGCAAGAATGCCCTTGATGGAATTTCATTTTCTGTTAACGATGGAGAGAGCCTGACTATTGTCGGCACTAACGGCTCAGGCAAATCAACACTCCTTTATCTGCTTGACGGTCTCCTGATGCCTGAATCAGGAAGCATAAAAATATTTGGCAGGGATTTAAATAATGGATTTCTGCATGAGTTCAGGCAGAGGGTCTCACTTTTGTTTCAGAATCCTCAGGTACAACTCTTTTCACTGAGTGTATGGGATGACCTCTGTTTCGGTCCAATACAACTCGGCCTGAGTGGCGATGAAGCAAGAAAAAGGGCTGAGGATGTTCTTCGGCTACTCGGTATCGAGCACCTGAGAGAGAGATGCCCCTGGAACCTGAGCGGAGGGGAGATGAAGAAGGTTGCCATTGGCACATGTTTGAGCATAAACCCTGATGTAATGCTTCTTGATGAGCCTACAACAGGCCTTGACCCGAGGAGCCAGGTTGAAGTTATTGACTTAATAAATGCCCTCAGAAAAGCTGGCAAGACAATAATTGTGGCGACTCATGACCTGGGCATTATCGAGGACATATCAGACAGAACCATTGTCCTCGGCGAGGACCACAGGGTTCTGCTTGAGGGTAAGCCATGGGAAGTAATAAAAAATACCGAAGCCCTTCTTGATGCAAACCTCATACACAGGCATACCCACAGGCACTGCTGGTATGTTCATGAGCACAGCCACTTCGGAGGGCATGAACATGAACACATAAATGTATATGATGCGTCGGAGGAGACAGAGGACAATGAAAATCACCCCTCCCCCATCCCCCTCCCTCCCCGGCCTCGTTCCGCGAAGCGGGGCGGGCAAGGGGAGGGGGCGAGGGGGAGGGAGGTTATCTGCGAAATGACAGATTTGGAAAAATTAAAGAAGCTCCTTGAACACTGGATGCAACATAATACTGAGCATGCAAAGACCTACACTGAATGGGCTGGGAAGGCAGAGGCTATGGGTGAAAATGAGCTCGCAAAGACATTAAAAGAGATTGCGGATGAGACCGCAAGGATGGAAAAGCTGTTTCAAAAGGCGAAAAAGGTTATGAATCATAGATCATGAATTTGAGAGAACGAGGGGATGAGGTAAGGGTTGGGTGAAGGGAGGTGGTAAAAAATTTGACATCTTGACAATTATCTTGTCCTCTGTTACGTTTTGAGCTAAATATTAAAAGCTTTTAGGGGAGGGTGGCTTTGGTATTCGGTTTGCGCAGACAGACAGACAGACAGACAGACAGAATTTAGGGCTTATCAGAATAGAACCCGTTGAGACAGAAGGCCATAGCATATTCTTGTTATGGCCTTTTTAATTTTTGTATTTGTATAGGGGGATTACTGTGAGAAAGTATAGTTCTTCGAAATGTGTTGTTCTTCTTTTATTAGTTGTTAG